>DOTA01000200.1 GCA_003513015.1 Chloroflexota bacterium | reverse complement strand
GGCTGACAAGGTCACGCACATCTCTACGGGCGGCGGAGCCTCCCTGGAAATGCTGGAAGGCAAAGTTCTGCCCGGTTTGGCCGCGCTGCAAGATAAGTAAGCTAAACTTTGAGTATCGATCGCGAACGCGGTTCCCATTTGGAACCGCGTTCTCATTCCTGTAAATTCAGTGGACCACGATTTTGTTATAAAGCATACTGAACTGGTTGAAGTGTGCGCCCAAACCGCATCCTTCAACGTGGTTCAAGCTGCTGGCTCACATTGAAATTATGATCTACTGAATTTGCTTTACGCGCTCGGGCTCCAGGGCTATAATTCCAAGCTGCCCTGGCTGCTCGAAGATATTCAACTCTGAGGAGAAATCATGAGAAAGAAATTTGTAGCTGGAAATTGGAAGATGAACAAAACCGTTGCCGAGGCACAAGCTCTGGCGACAGAACTTATTCCGGGGTTAGCACCGCTCACAAGTATCGAGCGGGTACTCTGCCCTCCGTTCACGGCCCTCCACCCCCTGGCCGGGATGCTTCAAAATACCGGAATCGGCCTCGGTGCTCAAAATCTATACTGGGAAACCTCAGGTGCTTACACCGCCGAAGTGGCTCCACCCATGGTTGCCGAACTCTGCCAGTATGTGATTATCGGACACTCCGAACGTCGCCAGTATTTTGGGGAAACCGATGAAACCGTGAATAAGCGCGTCAAAGCGGCCCTGGCAATTGGGTTGACTCCGATTGTGTGTATTGGCGAAACCCTGGAGGAGAACCAGGCTGGCAAAACGGCTGAGATCGTTTCCCGTCAAGTGCGCGGTGGACTGGCCGATCTGACCCCGCCGGAGGGAGCCAAACTTGTGGTGGCTTACGAACCCGTCTGGGCCATTGGTACTGGTTTGGCCGCCAGCGAGGTAGATGCTAACACCATCCACCGCGATGTAGTGCGCGTCGCCCTGGCCGAGATGTTTGGCGCTGAAGTTGCCCAAGGGTTGCAAATTTTGTATGGCGGCTCAGTCAAGCCCAATAACGCTGCCAACTACTTCACCCAATCGGATATCGATGGGGCCTTGGTGGGTGGGGCCAGCCTGAAAGCCGCCGATTTTGTGGCGATAGCCCAGGCCGCGGTCTAGCGGACTTTATCAAAAGAAATATGCGAAAGCACGCTGAGCCTGTCGATGTGTGCATCCTTCGACAAGCTCAGGATGCTTTCCTGGTTACATGACTTCCTTCGACGGACTTCTGTGGCTCCTGCTGATGCTGGGGCCATTTCTGTTTTTGCAGCGCGGTCTGCACCGTGAAATTCAGGCTGTCTTTTTGCTGCTGACGCGCCGCTCGGATCTTTCCATTGCTATATTTTCCCTGCTGGTGTTCCCAGGCGTGTTGTTGCACGAGGCCAGCCATTACCTAATGGCAAAAATCTTGGGAGTGCCCACAGGGAAGGTTTCTCTGCTCCCCCAGAGTATCGAAGGTAACCGACTGCGTCTGGGATACGTGGAAACCGGCAAAGCCGATATCCTGCGCGATGCGCTTATCGGCATGGCACCGCTGCTTTCGGGGGGTGCGTTTGTGGCTTATGTGGGCATCATGCGCTTGAGTTTGCTCTCCGTTTGGGAGGCACTAGCCCTCGGGGATTTGGACGCCACCCTGGGAGCGCTTTCGGCCTCCTTCAATACCCCTGATTTTTGGTTGTGGTTTTATCTGATGGTGGCGGTCAGTAGCACCATGTTCCCCTCGCAATCTGACCGGCGCGCCTGGCTGCCCCTGACGCTAGTGCTGGCCCTAATCTTCGGCCTGGCCCTGTTCTTCGGTGCGGGACCTTGGATGAGCGTCAATCTGCTGCCGTCGCTCAATGCGGCACTCGGTGGCGTGGCGGTGGTTTTTGCCATCAGCGCGGGGGTGCATCTGGTCGTGCTGCTGCCCATCTGGGCGCTGCGCAAAGGCATCAGCAAGCTGACGGGGATGCAGGTGATAGGGTAGCGCTACCCCCTTAATACCGCTCCCAGTGCAGTACTTCTGCCAGGGGTTTCTTCTCTTGGGTGGGCCATTCCACCGGTACGCCCACCGGCACCAACGTCAGCAGGCGCTTTTCAGCGGGAACACCTAGCAGTAGCTTAAATTCTTCTTCGCGTGGCAAGGTGTAGCCTTCCAGCCAGCAAGAGCCATAACCCAGGGCGGTGCTGGCGATCAGCATGTTCTCCACGGCAGCGGAACCATCTTCGAGCCAGTAGCGCGAGCTGGGGTCCAGCACTACTGCGATGATCGCCGCGGCTTTCTCCATCCAACGCGAGGCAATTTTGAGTTTGGCGATCATGCTCTGGTCAGTAACCACAATGAAATCCCAGGGTTGGGTGTTGAATCCGGTGGCGGCCATTCTCCCGGCATCCACAATCTTCTCTAAATCGGCCCGCGGGATGGCCTCGCCCGTATATTCCCGCACGCTGCGGCGCTTTTGGATCGCTTCCAGTGCATCCATTTCTGATTTTTCTCCAGTTCTAACATTAAAATCGGACACGGATTCCAATGATAAACACAGATTTTTCCGCAAATAACATCTCAGAATCCGTGAAAATCAGTGTGAATCCGCCTCCGAAAAGAAAATCTGGTAACCAGCCACCATACCCTAATCCTACCCCGTACCAAATTGACGGTCGCCAGCATCACCCAAACCGGGCACGATATAGCCATGCTCGTTCAGGTGATCGTCAATGGCGGCCACGAAGATGGGCACATCCGGATGGGCTTTCTGTAGGGCAGCGACCCCTTCCGGGGCAGCCAGAATCCCCACAAATTTGATATTGGTCACTCCCCAACGTTTGAGAATATCCACGGTGGCTACCGCTGATCCGCCGGTTGCCAGCATCGGGTCCAGAATCAGGCAAACCGAGACGGTGGGCTCGATGGGCAATTTATTGTAATATTCCACCGGCTTGAGGGTGCGTTCATCCCGATAAAGGCCGATATGCCAAACCTCGGCGTTGGGCATCAACTCCCAGATGCCTTCCACCATCCCCAAGCCCGCCCGCAAGATTGGCACCAACCCGAGATTTGCCTTGAGTTCCTGGCCTTCGGTGAGTGCCAGGGGGGTTTCTACCTGCCGGGGCGCGGTTTGCAGGTCCGCCGTGGCTTCGTAGGCCAATAGGGCAGCCAGCTCGCGTACCAACTCGCGGAATTTACGCGAATCCGTGTGTCGATCGCGCAGGCGCACCAGTTTATGCGCCACTAAGGGATGATTTGAAGCATGAACATTCGACATTTTGGGCCTCCGGGGGATGTTTTCTGTAATTATAAGCGGCAAGTGGCAAGTTGCAAGTGGCAAGCTGTAAGTCTCAAGCTGCAAGTGGCTTAACCCACTCCCTACTCTCCACTCTCCACTTCCCACTGGTATAATCGCTCCCATGACCGAACCCCAAGACCGCCTGCTCGACCCCGAACCCAAGCCCGGCGATGGGCTGGATCATGCCCTGCGCCCGCAAAAACTCAGCGACCTGATCGGCCAAAGCCTGATCAAAGAGAATCTGGAAATTCTGATCGCGGCTGCCCGGCAGCGTGAAGAAGCGCTCGATCATGTGCTCTTTTACGGCCCCCCAGGCCTTGGCAAAACCACTTTGGCGCATATCCTGGCGAATGAGATGGGCGTGAATATCAAAATCACGGCTGGCCCGGCTATTGAACGCGCCGGTGATCTGGCTGCCATCCTCACTAACTTACGCGCCGGAGATGTGCTTTTCATCGACGAAATTCACCGCCTGGGGCGGGCCGTCGAAGAAGTGCTCTACCCCGCCATGGAAGATTTCGCTCTGGACATCATCATCGGCAAAGGTCCAGCCGCCCGCTCCATCCGGCTCAAGCTGCCGCGCTTCACNNGTTTACCGCCTGGATTACTACGAACTCTCCGCTATGGAGCAAATCGTGGAACGGGCCGCCTACAAGTTGGCTGTTACTGCCGACCCTGAAGGTGTCAGCGAAATTGCCTTGCGGGCGCGCGGCACGCCGCGCGTGGCCCTGCGTCTCCTGCGGCGGGTGCGCGATTACGCCCAGGTGCGCGCTGATGGTATCATCACCCAGCCTGTGGCCCACGAAGCCCTCGACCTGCTCAACATCGACCCCCGCGGCCTGGACGAAATGGATCGGCGCGTGCTGCAAGCCATCATCCAAAAATATAACGGCGGCCCGGTGGGCCTCAGCACCATCGCGGCCTCCATCTCGGAGGAACCGGATACCATCATGGATGTGGTCGAACCCTACTTGCTGCAACTGGGTTTTCTCGACCGCACTTCCCAAGGGCGCGTTGCCACGACCGCCGCTTACGAACACCTCGGCCTAGAGCCCCCCCAAACAGCCCAGCAACCGCGCTTGTTGTAAAAAAATAAACAGGGAAACGGTAGGTAGGCAAATACGGATAACCTGTGATTTGCAACTTACCCATTGCTACTTGAGACTCATCTTTGAAGACCTCCG
>DOTA01000355.1 GCA_003513015.1 Chloroflexota bacterium | reverse complement strand
GAAGAATTGGATTCTCTTTGGGAAGAAGCCAAACGCATCTGATGGGTGATTTTCTAAAAACCAAACGCCCTCGGATTTACAAATGGGCTGAGGGCGTTTTTGATTCCTAACTTGTTGCGTCCAAAATTATTTCATCAATCTCTCAATCGCCACATCCAGCGGATTTTCCGCGCTTGATTCTTGCGCCAGAATCCAATCAATCACCGGCTGGCGCCAGTTGATGGCGGTGTTGTAGGCCTCGGGATCAAATTCGGCGATGCGGTAATTATCCCCGCCCGCGTACAAAAAATCGGTGGTCAGTAAATTGTAGGTGGCTGCGGGGTCCAGCGGGCTGCCGCTTTCCGTCAAAACCCATTGATTGCCCTCCCACACCACCCCGCTAATCGCGGGCAGGTAATCGCCTGATGCAAGCACTTTTGCCAACTCCGCGCCGCTCAGGGATACATCATAAAGCACGTTCTCAAAGGGCATCACGCTGATGATCGAGGCATACGTCACCTCGCCTGCGGGGATGCTGTCGCGCATCCCGCCCCAGTTGGTGATGGACACATCTGCCGGGTAAGCCCATAGCCAGCTTTCGGTGATCAGCGCAGCCATTTCATCACTTTTTTGTGGGATTTCATTGTCCAGATAGCCGACGGTGACGTTGAGTTCCGCATCGGTCAAATCCTGCCAATGCGCCACGATTTCGGCGACTTGGGGGTGGGGCGTGCCCCCGGAATTATCGGCTGTCCCGCGGGTGAGCAGGTTAACTTCCCCCGTGGAGGGGTTGACCGCGAAAGTGGCGTAAGCGTAACTCCGCAGGTTGGAGCCGCCGCCTAACAATACGGCCTCGCCCACCTGAGTGTCAAAACGCTCGTGGCAATGCCCTCCGCCGAACAAATTAATCCCCAAATCTTTGACCTCCGCGGCCAGACGGTTCAATTCGCTTTTGCAGAGGTGGCTGGGGATAAAGACCAAATCCACACCGGCGGCGCGCATTTCGGGGATATATTCGCGCAGGGCCTCGGCGTAATCTACAAAATCGAAACCAGCCACGTTGACGGGGTTAGTCACCGTAGGCGTTTCCAGGTTTGCCAGACCGATCAACCCGATTTTTAGCCCGGCCACTTCGATGATGGCGTAAGGTTGAATGCCTAACTCCGCGGGAATCGCTCCGCTGGTTTTATCGCGCAGATTGGCTGCCAGGAAGGGAAAATTTGCTTGTGCAGTGCGAGCGGTTAAGCCCTCCAGCCCGAAATCGAATTCGTGGTTACCGATTGCGGTGGCCGCGTAGCCCATCGTGTTCATCACTTCCACCATCGATTCGCCTTTGAACCAGGTGGAAATGGCCGGGCCGGTCCAGTTATCGCCGCCGGAGAGAGGCAGCACGATGTCACTTTCGGGGAATTGGGTTGCCCACAGGCCGGCAAGCTCCGCGGCACCCGCTCCCGAATCTTCGCCAGCCATCCAGCCGTGCTCATCGTTAGTGTAGACCACTGTGATGGTCACGGTTTCGGGGGAGATGACGGATTCTTCGGGCGGGGCTCCCGCTTCGGGAGCGGAAGCAACTTCAATTTCAGGTGCGGAGGTCGCTGTTGGAAGCGAGGTTCTCCCAGGGTTGCAGGCTGTTAAAAGGATGCTCATTCCAAAAAGTAAAAACCAAATTTTTTTCATGATTTGTTGCTCCAACTCAAGGATACCTGTCATTTGCGGCGGTTTGCGAATTGTACTATACTCAGGAAACTTTCGATGTGCGGAGGGTAGGCGTGAACGAGATTGCAGTGTCACAGGTTCAGATCAGGGATGGTTTTTGGGGGCCGCGTTTGCAGGTCAATGCCGAGCGGGCGATTTATCATCAGTGGGAACAGCTCGAAAAAACCGGCTGTATCGAAAATTTCCGGCTGATGGCTGATGTGGCAGAAGGGTTTCGGGAGGGCTATTTCTTCGCCGATTCGGATGCCTTCAAATGGCTGGATGCGGCGGCGCGGGTATATGGCGCGTATCCCTCGGAGAAACTCAAGGGGCTGATGGACGCGTTTATTGATCTGATTGGGCGTACGCAAGAAGCGGAGGGGTACATTTTTACCTACAATCAGTTGCTCTTCCCCGGCACGCGCTGGATCAATTTGCAGATCGAGCATGAGTTGTATTGCCACGGGCATTTGATCGAAGCGGGTGTATCGCATTTTGAAGCCACGGGGGAGCGCAGCCTGCTGGAGATTTGCATCAAGGCCGCTGATTTGCTGGTGAAGGTGTTTGGGCAGGTTGGCCCGGAAGGCACGCCCGGCCACGAGGAAATTGAGCTGGCTTTGTTACGATTGTACCGGGTGACACAAAACCAGGATTATTTGGATTTAGCGGCGCATTTTATAGAGCAGCGCGGGCGCATCCCGGGATTTTTCTTTCACATTTTGGAGCAAAACAAAAGCGTGCAGGCGCGTGGAGAATCTGTTGCCCAGCGTCGCGCCGAGTATGTCGCCGCTCACCCCGAGCACGCGCAAAACTTCCAGTTGCCGCCTGATAACACTTCGCTCAAACCGCCTTGGGGCAAGCAGCGCTGGGTTCTCAACACAGGAACGGGTAAATATTTCCAGCAGCACGCGCCGGTGCGCCAGCAAACCGTCCCGGTGGGGCACTCGGTGCGCTTTGCCTACCTTGAAACAGCCATTGCCATGCTCTACCAGCATAAACGCGATGAAACCCTGCTCGATGCGCTCCAAAAAGCCTGGGATCGTATGGTAAGCCGCCGTATGTACATCACCGGCGGAATAGGAGCGCTGCCCAACATCGAGGGTTTTGGCCGCGATTACGAACTTGACCCGGCCTATTCTTATTCCGAAACCTGCGCCGCACTAGGCAACATCTTGTGGAATTGGGAGATGACTCAAATCACGGGTGAAGCCCGCTATGCAGACTTGACCGAATGGCAGCTTTACAACGCTGCCGCGGTCGGCCTGGGGCAAGATGGCACTTCGTACCTCTACAATAATCCGCTGGCCTGCGAGGGTGGGTTGACGCGGGCGGAGTGGTTCAAATGCCCGTGCTGTCCCTCCAATATTTCCCGCGTGTGGGCAGATTTGGGGAAGTATATTTACTCGCTAGATGGCGCAGATTTATGGGTGCACCAATATGTAGGGAACCAGGTCACGAGTAATGGGGGATTGGGCAACTTGGGGATCGGAATGCAATCGGGGTTCCCGTGGAATGGGAAAGTGAAACTGACCCTGACCCCGCAGGTGCCTGCTGAATTTACGGTTCATCTCCGCGTCCCCAGTTGGAGCAGCGGACTCAGCTTGTGGCTTAATGGCGAACCCGTGGAGGATGAAGCGTGGAGCGTGGAGCGCCCGTTAACTCCAAATGTCCAAACCGCCTCCGGCTACGATCCNNTGGCGATCAACGTGCTGGCTACGCACCCCAAAGTTAAATCTACGCTCGGACAGGTGGCGATCACCTATGGGCCGCTGGTCTACTGCCTGGAGAGCAGCGACAATCCCGAGGTCAACATCTTCGCCGCACAGCTTGATCCCGCTAGCCTGTACGCCGAATTTGCCCCCGATCTCTTTGGCGGGATCAACCTCCTCCGTGCGCAAACAACCGCGGGTAAACCTCTGACCTTCATCCCCTACTATTTGTGGGCCAACCGAGGCGAATCCAAAATGACGGTATATGTGGATGTCTAACCGCGAAGTTTCGCAAAGGCCCGCGAATTTAAAATTTATTGGCGAAAATTAGCGCAAATTCGCGGTTAATAACAGCGATATGACCATGATCACACTGAAACCTACTCCCACTAAACTCTCCTCCCGCACCTGGTTTGTTCTAACCATGTTGGCCGTCACCGGGCAGATTGCCTGGGCGATCGAAAATAGCTGGTTCAATCCCTTCGTTTTTGACACCCTCACACCCGATCCCCGCCCCGTGGCTTGGATGGTGGGTGTCAGCGCCATCACCGCTACCCTGACTACCCTCATCGTGGGCACGCTCAGCGACCGCACTCGCGTCAAACTTGGGCGACGCAAACCTTACATCCTGTTTGGGTATATTCTATGGGGCGTGGCAACCGCCCTGTTCCCCACCGTGGCCTTCATCAAAGCAACCAGCATCGCCGTGGTGATGGTGGTGATCGCCGACGCCGTGATGACCTTCTTCGGCTCGACGGCCAACGACGCCGCCTTCAACGCCTGGACGACCGACATCACCGATACCTCCAACCGCGGACGGGTCGAGAGCGTGCTGCAAATCGCGGTATTCGTAGCCAACATCATCACCTTTGTCGCCGCCGGGGCCATCATCGATGCCTTCGGCTATTTCATCTTCTTCTACGCACTCGGGATCATTGTGATCCTCTCCGGGATTGTGGCCGGGGGCCTGCTGCGCGAGCCACCCATCCCCGAAGAAGAACTCTCGGCCGAGCGCCCGCCCTTCCTCCGTGAATTGTTCGGCGCCTTCCGCTGGCAAACCGTGCGAGAAAACCCCTTCCTGTTTTTGCTGCTGCTCAATATTATGATATTCAGCATCGGCGGCCAAATCAGTTTCCCTTATTTGTTGATCTATTTCGAAAACGCTCTCGGATTCAGCAAAACCGAATTCGGCTATCTGGCGGGCGGCGTGCTGACCTTCAACGTGCTGCTTGCCATTCCCTTTGGCTGGCTGGCCGATCGTTGGGATCGCCGCAAGCTGCTGATCCTCGCCAGCCTGACCGCCGCCGTGGGCGTATTTTTCTTTTCTTTCATGCGCAGCCTGCCCGAAC
>DOTA01000448.1:5489-5846 GCA_003513015.1 Chloroflexota bacterium | reverse complement strand
CCATGGAGGCTTTGCAGGCGCGCGGCTTTGAAGTGTTATTAATCCCCGATGAAACGGAAGCAACCCAGGGTGGGGCCTTGAACTTCGTCACCCTGGGGCCGCGGAAAATTTTGATGGCCGCGGGCAATCCCCAAACCCAAGCATTTCTACAATCCCAAGGAATCCAATCGCAAACCGTTGAAATCCGCGAATTGCTCAAAGCCGCCGGGGGCATCGGCTGCCTGACAGGCATCGTGGAAAGAGAAATGGCTTAATCGCCCTTGAGTTGCGGCAGCACTTGCTGGCCGAGGAGGTCGAGGCCCTTTTCGGGCGGCAAGCCGTGGGGCGTGCCAAACTCGATGCGCCCCACCCCGGCCT
>DOTA01000448.1:0-5473 GCA_003513015.1 Chloroflexota bacterium | reverse complement strand
TTCACCGAACCCGCGGGACGCCCGGCCTTTTGCTCGCCCGGTTGGAGTTGTGCCTGCATCCAGGGAACCAGCGCCGGGTTGGCCGAACCGCCAATTTTGAGTTCTGCGGCAATTTCACCGGCCAGCGCGGCCAGCTTTGACCCCCAGGTGCCGATCATGAGGGGTGGTTGCTCTGTGGGGAGGGGGTAGGGGGCGCGCACATGCTCGGCCACCTGAAAAACGCGGCCAGCCAGCCCAGCNNTTCACCTGCTTTGCCAGGGCGATGTATTCTTGGGGTGTTTTATCGGTTTGAAAAGCGATGCTGATTTGGCGCATTTTCATGTCAGTTCCTCGCTATCCATGGTGCGGCGGTCAATTCGCTCGATACGCATGATCAGACCTTCTTCGGGATCGGGGCAAGCCACCAAAGTATCGCACTCCAGCCAATCATTTTCAGCCAGTTGGCGCTGCTTGGCGGGCAAGAGCGGCAGTACAGAATTCAAGGCATACAGGCAGAAATGTTTGCCTGCGGGAATGCGTAATTTGCTGCTCTCGACCACTTCGAAATAGTCCCCTACCTGCAAGCCGCAAACCGAACAACCTTTAATGGAATCAACTGTGATGCGTAAATCAAAAATCTCGAAATCTTTGGGCATGGAGGTTTCCTTTGGGGAAAAATTTAGGCTTATGTCCAAACCAGGAGCAAGAGAGTCACCAACATGCGCAGCAAACCGCTGGCGATCAAAGCCGGGCGCAAGCCAATCCAACTGTTGAGCAGGGGGCCGCTAAAAGACCCCAGAAGCACACCCAGGTTCAGGGCCAGATTGTGCAGCGCCATATGCGCCGGGCGGTCACCCTCGGGGACGCGCTCCATCAAGAGGCTGATCATGCTGCCGCCCAAAATGCCCCAGGAAGCACCTCCTAAAACGGAGGCCAATAAATACACATTCACACTGGAAGTAGCGCCATTCATCAAGGGGTAGACCGCATACGCTACGGCCGTCACCAGCATCAAACGGCGAAATCCCCAGCGCTGCGAGAGGCGTGCCAGCAGCATGGAGGTCAATAGCATGGCAAAATGGAAGAGCGCCGTTCCCAGGCTGATGGTGCTATCCGATAGAAGCAATTCATCCACAAAAAAGATCGGGAACAAGGGAACCGGCAAATATTGCATGGTATAAAACGCCAGATATGCCAAAACAAACTTACCAAAGGGGCCGCGCAACAGATCAGGGCGCAACAAATCGCTCCCACCTGAACGGGTGAGATAACGCAGGCCAGCCGAAAAACGCAGACCCGGGCTTAAGCGGCTGCTCCCCGGCCGGGCCATATCCAAAATCGGCTGACCAACCCGCGAGGGCACCATCTGACTGAGGCGCAAACGTCCCAAATGATAACTGCTGAGCAATCCCCCGAATAAACCAAGCCCAAATACAATCTGATAATTTAACGGGAAGGCCACTCGCACCAAAATCTGGCCTGAAAGCAGCGAGGTTACCGTCAGGCTGAGCGCCACCAACGCATTGCGCCTGCCCACCACTTGCGCTCGCCGCGTGGGCGGCACGATATCGGCAAACATAGCGTTGAAGGCAATCCCTAAAACGACAGCGGGAACCGCCATTAATAAAGTAATAACGATCAGGCTCCAAATTTGCGTTTGAACCGAGATCAGTATGGGTAAAAATATGAAAGGAAAATATCCCAAGCGATTGAGCAGCGAGGCCACAAAAGTAGTGCGCACGATCGGACGGCTTGATAACCAGTGTCCCGCAGGCATGGAGAGGAACAAGTTAATCACCGCTGGTCCAGCCGAGAGCAACGCCAAATGAAAGCTGGTAGCCCCAATCCGGGTGGCAAAAATACCCATAAACGAGAGGGTGCTACCGCCTAAAATTCCCCACCAAAAAATATCCCCATATAGATGAAAGAAATTCGAGCGCTGTTCTCTCGATAAAGGTTGTTCCATCACTACCGCCAGGTTTCTCCAGGAAAAATCACCGAGTGGGCATTATACTCCCAGGCGTTATGGCTGGCTACTTTTAGAAAGAGAACAGCCAAACACTTGACAAATAGAACTCGCGTTCTATAATAGACATAGAATGAACGCTATTGACCGCTTACGCCTACTTTCATCCCAAATGCACCTGGAACCCGCAGAAGATGCTCAATGCCCGGAAATCTCAACTCGCAAAAAGGATGAAGTTTATATCAGCAGCGCCGCCTTGCCCAACGGCCAGCGCATCAGTATGCTCAAAACCTTGCTGACCTCGGCTTGCGAGCGCAACTGCTACTACTGCCCCTTCCGGGCCGGGCGCGATTTTCGGCGAGCCACCTTCCACCCCGATGAATTCGCCCGCCTTTTCATGTACCTGCACAAAGCCGGGGCTGCCCAAGGGATTTTCCTCAGTTCCGGGGTTTTCAACGGTGGCATGCACACCCAAGATCAGCTTTTAGCCACCGCCGAAATTCTACGGCACAGCTATCAATATCGCGGCTATTTACATCTCAAAATAATGCCTGGCGCCGAAAAAGAGCAAGTCCTCCAGGCCATGCGGCTGGCAGACCGCGTTTCCGTCAACCTGGAAGCGCCCAACGACGCCCGTCTGCAAAAATTAGCGCCCAAAAAACACTTTATGGAAGAATTGATGCAGCCTTTACGCTGGGCCAATGAGATTCGACGGGAAGAATCACCGCACCAGGCCTGGAAGGGACGCTGGGCCTCCACCGTAACGCAATTTGTGGTTGGAGCCGTGGGTGATACCGATGTTGAAATTCTCTCTACCACCGAAAATTTGCACCGTCAAAGTGGCTTGGCCCGCGCCTACTTTTCGGCCTTCAACCCCATCTCGGATACGCCGCTCGAAGATCATGCCCCCACCCCTTTGATCCGGCAAAACCGGCTGTACCAAGCCTCGTTTCTACTGCGTGATTACGGCTTCACCCTGGAAGATCTGCCTTTTGCCGGGGAGGGCAACCTGCCCCTGGAGACCGACCCCAAAACCGCCTGGGCGCAAACCCATCTTCAGCAGCATCCGCTTGAAATCAACCGCGCCAGCCGCGAGGAATTGCTGCGCATCCCTGGGATTGGCCCCAAAGGTGTGGAGATCATCCTTGCAGCCCGGCGCGAACGCCGTCTATGCGATTTGAGCGTACTCGGCAAATTGGGGGTTTTAGCCCAACGCGCCGCCCCTTATATTTTGTTGGATGGCAAACGTCCCGAAAGGCAATTAGTTTTCGCGGGGTGGTAAGGCAATTACAAGCCACAAGTCTCAAATCGTTAAAGATAGCCAATTACAGACCTCCGAGGTTTAGAAAACCTCGGAGGTCTAAATTTAACGCGGTCTGCGCGCATTCCCGTTTTATAATGCCTCCGGTTACAAATTGGGCTAAAAAGGCGTAATTTATAGCCATGAAGGGTATATAATCTTAGCGTCAAGCCAGCCACCCTCCCTTCGCCATCCATCCCGAAAGGGCCGCTCCATGAGATTAATTGACAAACACGTTACCCAAATTGTTGCCGGATATGATGAAATCCTGAAAGCCGAAACAGATTTACGAAATCGCTGGCGTCCCAAGTTGATCGCAGCCTATGCGCAACGGATTCTCCATTTAGAAGGTGGTAACAGCCTAAATCGTTATAATCTACCTTTGCTTGCGGCCATCAGTGGCATGGTTTTGATGCTGATCGGATCGGGGCTATCGTGTGTGCGTTTTGGCAGCGATAACCCCAAGGCCTTGCTGTTTTGCTGTGGAGGTCCCTTATTGGCGCTCTTGGGGCTGCTCTTGCTGGGAGCCGCGGGCTTTTCTTATTTTAACGGGAACAAACAAAAATCCCGGCGGGTGCCGCTCCACCCATATCGAGATGGAATTTTCCCAGATTTACGTAAATCCTGGATACACGGTTTATCCGGCAGCCTGAAAGCCGAAATCCCCGATTACCCAGGCTATTACGGCGCAGGCGAAAAGGATCANNGCGTGGAAGTTACCAAAGAAGGGGAAGTTGGCGAGCCACCCGATCAACAGTGGACCCGGGCCGCGGCGGAGGTGGCCCGCACCCTGCAAATGCGCGTACCCCAGGTGCTGCAACAACACCCGGCTCTCGCCAAGGTGCGCGGCGGCATCGTATTTACCAAGCCAGAGGCAACGCTCAAGATTCAATCTGAGCGCCCGGTTTTTTGGGGACCGCTCAATTTTTGGATTAAGACCCTGCAAGAGATCGATCCCAGAGCCAAATTGGATACCCGCAGCACTTTGCAAGTTATAGAGGCTTTGTTAGTTCGTCACCATGAACTTTCGTCCGAGGGTGGCAACCGCTCGATGGTGATGTACGCCCGCGGGGTGGTACAAGATACCGAGAAGAAACTGACCGAATGGGTAGAGGGCTAACTTTATGGGTATGAAAAACATCACCGTTTTAGATTTAATCGAAGCCGCCCAAGCACCGGGCTGCCTGATGTGCACGCTGCGGCAAAAACTGGTGGAAGGCTACATCCGAGGGTTGTTCAACGAACATATCAACGATCCGCCCAGCCGCGAGAAGTTACGCCACAGCCACGGTTTGTGTCCTGAGCATAGCTGGCTGGCCATCGACAGTCAGTTGGGAAATGCCCTGGGGGTGGCGATCATTTCGCAGGATGTGATCGGTAAATTGCTGAACGATCTCGCCGATTTGGAGAGCAAACCAGACCCTTTGGCAAGACTCAAGCAACTGGTTAGGAACAATTCAAAGCCGCAAACGCAGTGGTTTGCACCTGAGGACATTTGCCCGGCCTGTCAGCACAAAGCGATCGCCGAAGAACGCATCCAAAAAACGCTGATGGGATCGTTGCATTTGCCCGAACTAAGTGAGGCCATCGCTCAATCTGATGGGATTTGCCTGCCCCATTTGCGGCTTTTGCTTGCGCTGGCCGCTCCCAGCGAATCCACACAGATTTTATTGGATCTCACCAATCAGAAATGGCAAAGCTTACGGGCTGAACTGGCGGAATTCATTCGCAAAAATGATTATCGTTTCAGCAAAGAAGGTTTCGGCGATGAACGGGATTCCTGGTTGCGGGCAACTGCCTTGATTAACGGGAACCACCCTGGTTCGGGATCATAAACCGGGGGATCCGATTTTGAGGGAAAACGAATTCGGGGTAATCACACCCTTCAAGTTTGTTCAGGATGCTTGATCACCTAAAACTGTGATCCGTCGAATTTCTTTTTCCAGCGAGAATTTGGAAGTTGTGCTAAGATTTACACCGTGAGGAACTCAATCATTTTTATCGCCAAAGGAGGCAAATATGTCGCAAGAAAAACACTACGAGGGTGAAGTTTATTTTCCATCAGCTGAGATTGTCCAAAATGCCAATGTCCAGGATTACGATGGCTGGTATCAGCATTCCATCGAAGACCCCGCAGGTTTTTGGGCCGAGCGAGCCGATGAATTGGAATGGTACGAAAAGTGGGACAAAGTTTTAGATGACAGCAACGCACCTTTTTATAAATGGTA
>DOTA01000461.1 GCA_003513015.1 Chloroflexota bacterium | reverse complement strand
CCACCCAAATTCCGAGTCATGCTACACCTTCTTTGAAACGATACCAAGCCCCCTCCCAGGGAGTCCCCATGCGGTGATTGGGCGAAATCGTCACGCTGCCAATTTGGGGTTGCTGGGCAATCTTCACTGCCGTCATGGCAACCGTCCCCCAATCTTCCACAAGCAGGGCCGTGCGCATTTCATGCGCCAGATTACGGGTCCAGTTCCACTCCAGGCGAAAGCGATCAGCTTTGACCCAGTAGTCGCGCTTTTCCCAGGCGGCCACCGAGGGATCAATGGTATCAGCAATGGCATCCAGGGATAACACGATAAAAATTGCCAGATCGCGGGTTTCATCATTGGGTTCGGGCTGGCGCAACAATGTCCGCACCGCTAAAGCGATCATCCGCACCAGTTTATTGCGGTGTTTTCCAGCACTATCTGGGTTGATAACTCGAGACAAAATAACCTCCTAAAGATGGGATGAAGGCCCGATTATATCCGATTATTGACGCTGTGAGGCGGGTAGCGTATAATTTCGCCTGCCTGGGGAAGTGCTGGAATTGGCAGACAGGCATGACTTAGGATCATGTGCTCGTAAGAGCGTGTGGGTTCGACCCCCTCCTTCCCTACACCCCATTTTTAGGGGCGTCGCAATCTGACGCCCCTAAAATATGCCCGGTAAACGGCATATTTCTTATAACAATCTTATAAAAAATCAGCAACAACGTTGATATAATTCGGCCTATATCGGCCTAAAATAAGGAAAATCTCTTGAAGATCGAAAAAGAACTCCTGGAAGACCATCAGATCAGACTGCACGTTGAATTCGAAGTCGAACCTTTCGAAAAGGCCAAGCATCTGGCCGCCCGCAAGATCGCCAAAAAAGTAAAAGTTCCGGGTTTCCGCCCTGGCAAAGCACCCTATAATGTGATTGTGCGCCAGGTCGGCGAAGCGGCTGTGGTAGAAGAAGCCATGGATGGGTTCATCGACGAGGTTTATCCCCAAATGCTCAAAGAAGCGGAAATTCGCCCGTATGGGCCGGGAAGTTTGGAAAAGGTGATCGGCCTGGAGCCGCCTATTTTCGATTTTCTGGTGCCCCTGGAACCCCAAGTGGAACTTGGCGATTATAAAGCGCTCGAAATCGCTTACGAAACCCCCGAAATCGGCGAAGATGAAGTTGACGAGCAAATCGAGGAGCTGCGCCAGCAACAAGCGGTAACCGAAACCTCCACTGAACCGGCCACCGAAGGCAATCGGGTATTCTACAGTGTCAGCGCTAACCGGGCGGAAGTCGAAGAAGGCCAGGAAACCGAAATCTTCCCGGTGCGCTTCAACTCGCTCATTATCGAAGCGGAAGGCGAAAACCAAAACCAATGGCCTTTCCCCGGTTTCTCGGCCAATCTCAAGGGTATGTCCATCGAAGAAGAAAAGGATATCATCTACACTTATCCCGAAGACCACGAGGATGAGAACCTTCAAAGCGTTGAAGCGATCTTCCACGCCACCGTCACCAATATTCAAAAGGTTAGCCTGCCCGAGATCGATGATGAATTTGCCAAAACTGCCAGCGATTTTGACACGCTCGAAGAACTGATCGCTGACATCAAAGAAAATTTGGGCAAACAAAAACAAAACGAGTACGATTCCGATTATAACGATTTGGTACTCAACACCCTCGTTGAAGAGAGCACTGTAAAATTCCCGCCACAGATGCTGGAAGATGAAAAGAAAGATATGCTCTCAAACTTGGAGTATCGTCTCTCACAGCAGGGTATCAATTTCGACCTATATCTACAAATCCGTAATATGACCAAAGAAGATTTGGAAGCCGAAGTTGCCCCGTTGGCCGAAGAGCGCGTCAAACGCGGCCTAGTGCTGGCCGAAGTTGCCAAGGCCGAAAATTTGCAAATTGATCCGCAGCAACTGGCCGCGGAAGCCGGCCGCACCATGGAAATTGTCACCCGCGGGATGAGCCCCAAAGATACCAAAGAGTTTCAAAAAAGCGACTATCTATCGAGTCTGGTCAACAGCATCATGGCCGATATGATGACCCGAAAATCAATGAATTACCTGCGCGCAGTTGCCAAGGGCGATCCCTTGCCGGAAGAAGAGACGGAAGAATCTGACACCGCAGAGGCGCAGGAAACCCCTGAGGCTGAGGCCACCCCTGAGGAAACCTTAGCACCCCAAACCCCGGAAGAAGTTCCCACCCTCGAGGCGGAAGAGACTCCCGAAGAAGAAACTTCCGCTTCCGTAGAAGAATCCGCCGAGGCAGAGACCGAATCCGAATAAACACTCCCAACAGGAGGAAACATGGAATTCCCGAACCCTTATGCTCTGATCCCCACCGTGATCGAGTCGTCCCCGCGAGGCGAGCGCTACTCAGACATCTTTTCGATGCTGCTGCGCAATCGCATCATCTTTTTGGGCACGCCGATCAACGATCAAATTGCCAATCTGATTGTGGCTCAACTGCTCTACCTGATGAACGAAGACGCCGAAGCCCCGATCCAGATGTATATCAACTCCCCCGGAGGGCAAGTGTACGCCGGGCTGGCGATCTATGACACCATGCAGATGATTACGAACCCCATCAGCACCGTGGCCGTAGGTGTGACCGCCTCCTTTGGCACCGTATTGCTGACCGCTGGTCAAAAAGGCCAGCGCTTTGCCCTGCCACACGCCACCATTCATATGCACCAACCGCTCGGTGGCGCACAAGGCCAGGCCACAGATATTGAAATCCAGGCCCGCGAGATTTTGCGCCTAAAAGTGCGCCTGAACGAGATTTTGGCGAAACACACCAACCAAAGTGTGGAAAACATTGAAAAAGATACCAACCGCGATTTCTGGATGGATGCCAATCAGGCTGCCGAGTATGGACTGGTTGACCGGGTGTTGGAACCACCGGTAAAAGCCAAGTAACTAGATCAACAAAAACCCGGTTTCGGCGAGAAACCGGGTTTTTTTACATGAGTGAGATATGATGTTTGATCCCGAAAAAATTCGTGCTTTAATCTTGGATATGGATGGCGTTTTGTGGCGCGGCGATGAAGCCATCGGCGATTTACCCGCCATCTTTACCCAAATCGAGCGCCTGGGCTACGGGGTGGTTTTAGCCACCAACAATGCCACCAAATCCATCCAACAATTCGTGGAGAAACTGGCTTCTTTTGGGGTAAGGATCGAACCCTGGCAGGTGATCAATTCGGCACAGGCCACGGCGCATTATTTGAGCCAGCAACACCCCACAGGCGGGCCGGTATTTATCGTCGGCGAGAAAGGTTTAGCGGAAATTTTACAGGAAAAAGGTTTTTACGTTTCCGATGAAAACCCGCTAGCGGTAATCGCCGCGCTGGACCGCGGCCTGAACTACGAAAAGCTGCGCAAGGCCACCTTGTTCATCCGGGCCGGGGTGCCCTTTATCGGCACCAACCCCGACCGCACCTTCCCCACCCCAGAGGGTCAGGTACCGGGAGCGGGTTCGGTATTGGCGCTGCTCGAAGCTGCCAGCGAAGTAGCTCCATTAGTGATTGGCAAACCTAACCCGGTGATGTACCAATTCGCTCTGGAGCGCCTGGGAACCTCCCCGGAAGAAACGCTGATCGTTGGCGACCGGCTGGAAACCGATATTGCCGGAAGCCAGCAGTTGGGCAGCCCTTGCGCCCTGGTACTCAGCGGCGTGACAAACGAAGAAAGCGCCTGGGAATGGGAACCCGCGCCCGATTTGATTGTGGCCGATCTGGCAAATGTAATTCGCGAGTTGAAATTTTTATCGGGCAAGAAATAAAGTATCCAGATAAACAGGTAGACAGGTATAGCCGTGCACACGTGTTTACCTGTCTACCTGTTTACATCTTTACCTATTTGCATCTTTTCCTGTATACTCATAGCACTATGACCACACCCCTGATCTACGATCTCGATTTACCCAAACTGGCAGCCACCCTGAAATACTGGGGAGAGCCGAAATTCCGCGCAACCCAAATCTGGCAAGGGCTTTACCAGAATTTATGGGCTACTCCCGATGAGTTTAGCAATTTGCCCAAAAAACTGCGGGAGCGCATGGCTGCTGAATTTTCGTTCTCGCATCTGGCGCCAGTAACTTCGGTCAACTCCAGCGATGGCGAAACCCAAAAAACGCTCTTTCACTTGCCCGATGGCCGTCCCATTGAAACCGTGCGCATGCGCTATGAAAAACGGCGCACGCTCTGCATTTCAACCCAATCAGGCTGTGCCATGGGCTGTGTGTTCTGCGCCACCGGGCAGATGGGCTATCTGCGCAACCTGAGCAGCGGAGAGATCATCGAGCAGGTGCTTTTTTACGCTCGGCAACTGGCCTTAGAAGGGGAGCAGGTCACCAATATCGTGGTGATGGGCATGGGCGAACCCTTTCATAATTACAATGCCACTTTAGCCGCCATCGACCGCTTGAACGACCCCGAGGGGATGAAATTGGGGGCACGTCGCTTCACCATCTCGACCGTGGGGTTGATCCCGTCCATTGAGCGTTTTGCCGACGAGCAGCGCCAGATCAACCTGGCGATTTCGCTGCACGCCGCCGATGATGAGCTGCGCAGTTCCATGCTGCCCATCAATAAACGCTACCCCATCGCCGATTTGATGAAGGCGGTGCGTGCCTACACCGAGAAAACCCATCGCCGCGTGACTTTTGAGTGGGCGCTAATCCGAGAGGTCAACGACACCCCGGAGCAGGCCTACAAGCTGGCCGCACTACTCAAAGGGATGCTGGCCCACGTTAACGTGATCCCCCTCAACCCCACGGATGGTTTCAAAGGGCAAGCCACCACCCCCGAACGGGCTGAGGCTTTCAAGACCATTCTTGAGAACCATCATATCGAGTGCAGCATTCGAATCCGGCGCGGCCTCGACATCCAGGCCGGCTGCGGGCAGTTAGCCCAAAAAACGGGGTAAACGCGGCTACCTCCTGAATTGTCGATTGTTCCCCCCTTCTCGGAAGGGGGGATTTGTTTAAGGGATCTGCTTCCCCAGGGCTTCGGCGGGCCTGCCAGTTTTGAGAAACTGGCAGGCCCCTATTTTTAGCAGGATCACCCAGCGGTACCAGCGCAAGGGATTCCATTCCATGCTACAATCCAAGTGAATTTGTGCCAACCCAATATCAAACGGAGATCAAAAAGGAGGCTAGAATGCAAGAGCAGGTCATTCGTCTAATTTACCCCCCCCAATTGTTGGATGTGCCCATCATTAATCAACTCATCCGCCGTTATGAATTAACTGTGAACATTTTACGGGCGCAGGTTGGCCCGGATGAAGGCTGGGTAGATATCCAACTTAGCGGCACGGCTGCGGCTATCGAAGACGCAACTGCCTGGTTGTCATCGCAAGGCGTGCAAGTTCAAAACCTGGCCTAGCAGAAACACACCCACATGACCGACAACATCGATCAAAACGAAAGCCTCACCGAAGCCATTCAAGAAGCGCTCGAAGACGAACGTTTTGCGGAGGCATCCGCCACCTTCAGCGAGTTGCACCCGGCTGACCAGGCCGAAATTTTCAACGCGCTCGAAGATGAACAACAAGATGTGCTGCTGGAACTGCTGGACATCTCCACCACCGCAGATTTATTTGATGAGCTCGAGGATGACGAAACCCTGGAGGCGGCTGAAAACCTCTCTACCGAGCGTCTGGCCGACGTTTTGGATGAGATGGACCCCGATGAAGCCGCCGACCTTTTGGGTGATTTGCCGCCCCAAATTGCGGAAGAAGCCCTGGCCCAAATGGACGAGGCGGAGGATGTGTTACCGCTACTGGGTTATGCCGATAAAACCGCGGGGGGACGCGCCACCACCGATTACATTGCCATGCGCCCGTATACCACAGCCCAGCAAGCCATCCAATTTTTGCGCGAGGTCGCTCCGGAAAATGATGTGCCTTATTATCTTTTCGTAATTGATCGGCAAAAACGCTTGGTGGGAGTTTCGGGGTTACGAGAATTGGTGATCGCCAAACCAGATGCCACCATGCAAGAGATCATGGATACCGATGTGGTCAGCGTGTCCGCCAATGCCGATCAGGAAGAGGCAGCCCGCATCATGCGGCGCTACGATCTCTCGGCGCTCCCCGTAGTGGATGCTGATAACCGCTTGTTGGGTGTCATCTCGCACGATGACATTCTTGACGTGATCGCTGACGAAGCCACCGAAGATATTTACGCGCTCTCACAGGTTTCAGATGCCGATATTGACCCCAACAGTACCATCGGCCAGCAAATCCGCGGGCGCTTGCCCTGGCTGATCGTTAATAGTTTCGCCTCGTTGTTCGCGGCCTGGGTCATCAGCAATTTTGGTGAATTAATCACCCAGGTGGCTTTGCTGGCTTTCTTTCAATCGGTAGTGGCTGGTTTGGGCGGCAGTTCTGCTGGACAAGATGTAGCCATGATGGTGCGCGCCCTGGCACTCGACAAAGTTAGCAAAGGCCAGGCCAGGCGCATTTTAATACGACAGGTTTTGGTCGGTTTTTTGCAGGGCAGCGCCATTGGCTTATTGGTGGGTATCGGCATCGGCCTGTGGCAGCAAAATCCATTTTTGGGTTTGGTCGTTGGGCTGGCCCTGATCTTTAATATGCTTGTAGCGGCCACCGTGGGAACTCTGGTTCCTTTGGTGTTGCACGCTTTGAAAAAAGACCCCGCTTTGGCTTCCTCGGTTCTGGTCACGGCCACCACCGACGCTATGGGTTTTATGATCTATCTTTCGCTGGCTAGCATCTTCCTGGCACGAATCCAGCAATACATTCCGATCTAAAAAGGATGGATGTAATGACTGCAAAAATTATTCTCAACCCCTATGCAAGCCGTTGGAAAGCCCGAGAGCGCATCCCGGAAGTTGAAGCCGCCTTGCAAGCCGCGGGCCTGGCCTATGAAATTATTGTCACCGCATACCCTGGCCATGGTATTACGCTTGCCACGGAAGCGGCGGCACAGGGTTTCAATCCCATCATTGCCGCAGGTGGAGATAGCACTTACAACGAAGTTGTCAACGGCTTGATGAAGTTCGCGGGCAACGGTCACAGCCCGGTAGCTTTTGGCGTTCTGCCAATCGGCACAGCCAACGATCTGGCCGATAATCTGGGAATCCCGAAAGATTTAGAGGCCGCGGCCCGGTTGATCGCCACCGGGAAAACGCGCCCCATGGATGTTTGTCAGGTCAATGAACGCTATTTTGACAATAATTCCGCCATCGGGTTGGAAACCAGCATCACCGTTATCCAGATGAACATGAAACACGTTCACGGAATTATTCGCTATTTGCTGGCAGCCTTGATAGGAATCGCCCGCAACCCCCAATGGCAAATGAAACTGGAGTGGGATGATGGGGTCTATGAAGGCCCGGCAACTTTGGTTTCGGTGGGCAACAACCCGCGCACAGGCGGCATCTTTTTCACAGTGCCCCACGCCGACCCGTTCGATGGCAAACTCAGCTTTATCTACGGTTCGGTGCCCTCGCGCTTGAGGCTCATGGGTTTGCTGCTAAAGCTCCTTAAACCCGATCAGGGCAATATTACCGAAGCGCCCGAAGTTCACGAGGTGCATTGCACCTGGCTGCGCATCCACACCGAACCGGGAACCCCCGTGCATAGCGATGGTGAGGTTTTCGAACTCGACCTCCACGATTTGGAATATCGCATTCTACCCGGGAAACTACCGATTTTGGTTCCATGAAAGCACCCAGCCGATCCCATAAAATCATTGCCCGCGTAATGCGGGCTTTCTTCTATTTGCTGTACCAACCACTGGCCTGGAGTTACGATTGGGTCGCGGCGCTGGTATCTTGGGGACGCTGGCAGGATTGGGTGATGAGTGTTCTGCCCTACCTGGAGGGGCCGCGTGTCCTCGAAACCGGCCACGGCCCTGGACATTTGCAGGTGGCCCTGAACCAAAAAGGAATCGCGACCTTTGGGACGGATGCCAGCCGTCAAATGAGCCGGCAAGCCCGCAAACGGCTGACGAAACACGCAATTGAACCAAAGCTGGCGCGCGGGATGGCGCAGAAACTCCCCTTTCCGGCGGCAAATTTCGATCAGGTCGTAGCAACCTTCCCCAGCGAATATATCTCCGCGCCGGAAACGCTGGCAGAAATTTACCGCACCCTAAAACCTGGGGGAACCCTGGTGGTTTTGCCAGCCGCCCAGATCACCGGCAAACGTCTCTCCGATCGAGGGACGGCGGCGCTCTTCCGGGTCACGGGGCAGGCCTCGGAGTGGGATCAGCGCTGGTTAGAACCCTTCTCAAGGGCCGGATTCGAACCCAGAGTTGAAATGATCACCCATAAATCCTGGTCAGTGGTCATCATTCTGGCAGAAAAATCCATTCAGAATTTGTAATCTGGTAACTTGGTGAAATCCGTCAGAGATTATATTTCCTGGTAAAATCGCGGCATGGAAATTCGAATTGCGGTCGCAAAAATCAGGAAATATGCCACTCGCACCAGCGGCGATACCGTGGAAATTGTGGAACGGCCCAACGGTGGAGTTTCGGTGGTGATGGCCGATGGGCAAAGCTCCGGCAAGGGGGCCAAATGGGTGTCATCGTTTGTGGTGCGCAAGGTGATTTCGCTGCTGGCCGATGGCGTGCGAGATGGGGCCGCGGCCCGGGCTGCTTCGGATGCTTTGTATACCGAACGCGGGGGCAAGGTTTCATCAACGCTCAACTTGCTTTCGGCTGATTTGCAGACCAAAACTCTGGTGATCACGCGCAACAACCCTGCCCCGGTTTTGTTGGCGCTTAACGATGAAATTCGCAGTTTAGATGAAAAATGCCTGCCGGTGGGTTTGTATCGTGGCACACGTCCTAGCATTGCTGAGGTGGATTTGCAAGTTGGGCTGACCGTGGTGATGTATACCGATGGCATCACGCATGCCGGTAAAAGGATCGGCGAGACCATGGATGCGGTGCTGTGTTTGCGGTCTCTCCTGGAAGATTACAATCCGCCACCCCAAGAAATTGCTGACGCTTTGTTAGAGCAAGCAATCCGCTTGGACCAGGGCCGCCCTTCGGATGATACTTCGGTGGTGGTGCTGCGCGTGACGGATGCAGAGGGCGATTTGATCCGGCGTATGTCCGTGAGGCTGCCTCTGGAGTTATGATTAATTTCAGAAAACACCCCCATTTGCGAAATTTTTATGCCAGTGCGCGCGATACCTGGTTGTTATTTCGGCAATTTCAATGGCCTTTGATCGCCTTTATGGGGGCCATTGTGGGGGGTGGGGTATTGTATACCTGGTTAGCAAAACTAGCCGGGGAACCCATCGATACGACCAGCGAGGCGGTATATCATATTTTAGGGTTGACATTTTTACAGCCCATCGAGGAATTTCCGCAAACCTGGTTTCTGCAAATATTTTATTTCATCATGCCCATTATTGGGATTGGGATTTTGGCCCAGGGGGTGGCTGATTTTGGTGTATTGTTCTTTAACCGGAATGCACGCGGCAAGGAATGGGAAATGGCAGTAGCCTCAACTTTTAATCAGCATGTAGTTTTGATTGGCCTGGGACACCTAGGATTTCGCGTGGCCCAAAAGCTCCACGATTTGGGGCAAGATGTGGCCGTGATCGAAATCAATCCCCAGGCCGATATGGTCGCTAGTGTACAAGATTTGGATATCCCGGTTTTAGCGGATGATGGCAAGCGTGAAGCAGCATTACGAGCCGTGGGTGTTAAGAAAGCCCGAGCCATCATTCTTTGCACGCAAAATGACAGCCTGAACCTGCAAATTGCACTCAAAGCCCGCAGCATCAACCCCGATATTCGCGTGGTTTTGCGAATTTTTGATGATGATTTTGCCATGGCGCTGCAAGATCAGTTTGAATTCAAGGCCATGAGCGCTACCGGCCGAGCGGCCCCCGCCTTTGCGGCCGCCGCGGCGGGGGTAGAAGTGACCCGCCCGATTATGGTAGAAGGCGAGGAATTAAGCCTGGCAAGCCTGCGGGTTACGCCCGAATCGGCGCTGGCAGGTATGAGTGTTGCGGAAATCGAACGCGATTTTGATGTCAGCGTGGTTTTGTTGCGGCGCAGCGGTGAGCCCCCCGATTACCATCCTGAGGCTTCTCGGCAAATTATCGTGAATGATACGTTGGCAGTTTTAGGCGGCTCGACACAAATCAGCGTTTTGGCACAAAGAAGTAACGCACATTCATGAACAAAGCCTCGTTCACGGTCGGTTTAGTGGGTGTCTGTGGATCGGGGAAAACCACACTCACAAATCGGTTGAAACCTTACGGTTTCAACGTGCGGCAGATCGCGCAGGAACATTCTTTTGTGCCCGATATGTGGCAGCGCCTGGCAAATCCGGATGTGTTGATTTTTTTGGAAGCATCCTATACGATAACCTTGCAGCGCAAGCCTTTTAACTGGAGCGAAGCTGAATATCAGGAACAATTACGGCGCTTGCGCCATGCCCGCGAACACGCAGACATCCACATTATTACCGATGAACTCTCGCCAGCGGAGGTACTCGCAGCGGTATTAGATTTTTTGGGCGAGAAACCGATCGAAAACCGGGTAGGGGAATGAAGGAAAGCGATAAATAATTTATCCAACGGGAGCCAAGCGAATGCCAATGCCTGAAATTAATCTCACTGAGAGGCAATTACATCTCTTTAACGGCGATGATGAAGATCGCATGTATGTCGCCTACCACGGGATTATCTATGATGTGACCGATTGCCCCAAGTGGCACCGCGGCATCCATGAGGGATTGCACTTTCCGGGGCAGGATTTGAGTTACGAACTCGATAATGGTGCACCACATGCCGGGGGCGTATTCACTCATCCCTGCGTGAAAGTTGTGGGGCGGCTGCTCAGCGAAACGGGAGAAACCCGATGATCCCTACCACCATTAACTTTGTTGATAAATTTAATCTGGTTCGTGCACACTGGTCACCGAAAATCATCGCGCAGATGAATGATTATCAATTCAAGATCGCTAAAATCCAGGGGGAATTTGTCTGGCACAGCCACTCCGAAACCGATGAAGCCTTTATCGTGATCCACGGAAGGATGCAGATCGAACTGCGGGAAACGCGCCTCCACCTGGAAGCCGGGGAGATGTGTGTGATCCCCAAAGGCCTGGAGCACAAACCTGTCACCACACAAGAATGTCACATCCTGCTGATCGAACCGGCGGGGACAATCAACACGGGAGATACCGATGGTGAAATGACCATCACAGAAACGGATTGGATTTAGCGTGGGTTCGGATTTTTTCGGAGGTTGGAAACAGCGCGCCCAACACATCAAATCTGAAATTTACGCGCTCTACCTGGCCTATAAAGATCCACGCGTGCCCTGGTATGCGCGGGTTTTCGCGGCTTTAGTGATCGCGTATGCTTTCAGCCCCATTGATTTAATCCCTGACCCGATTCCCATCCTGGGATATCTGGACGATTTATTGCTCCTGCCAGTGGGAATTTGGCTGGCGATCAAACTCATCCCGCCCGAGGTGCTGGCCGAAAACCGGCAGCGCGCTCAAACTGATTTAGCTGCCAATCACCCAGTCAGTCGGGTAGCAGCAATCGTGATTATCATGATTTGGCTCCTCCTGGCGGGAGCCTTTATCGCCTGGGGATTGCGATGGGCAACCCGACTTGACATTTTGGGCACTACGCTCCGCTTGCCTTCTGGTAGAATTTAGCCGAATTGCCATACGCGGAGCATAATTTGAAGTTCAAATCCCTTTCCATTTCCCTGGCCTGGCTTATTCTCACGATACTGCTGCTGGTAGTCATTGCCGCAATCGCCTGGGCGAATCTGCAATGGGTGGATCACTTGCCGCGCGAGAGCGATTTTCTCTATCAATGGCAAATTACCCGCGGGCTAATTTTCAATCGCACGAACCCTTACCAACCCATCACAGGCTACACCTTTAAAGCCCCGTTTCCTATACTGGTTTTCTACTTCCCCTTTGCCCTGATCGAAAATTATGAATTTGCACGCGCCTTGTGGATCACAGCTCTGCAAATCACCACAGTGGTTTTCGCTTATTTGTGCATCCGCAACACAGCTTGGATTAGGAGCCTGTGGCTGGCGAGTGTGCTTTTTTTATTCGCGCTCCTGTGGTTCCCAGCCGTCAGCATTTACGTGAACGGCAGTGCAGCACCCCTCATGGCAATGTTTTTTGCCGCGGCATTGCTCGCCATCCAAAAAGGGCAAGATGAAGTTGCCGGGGTATTTTTGGCGCTCTCAGCGCTGGAATTGCGCCTGACACTCTTAGCTGTGGTGCTCCTGCTTTTGTGGATTGCCGCCCATCGCCGCTGGATCACTTATTTTTGGGCCGCCGTCACCTTTTTATTTACCAACATCATCGGCATGATCTTCCTGCCAAGTTGGCCGGTAGATTTTGCCAGGGCAACCTACCAACTCACCGATTTTCGGATCGGACAGGCCATCATCGCCACCACCACGCGTTGGTGGCCCGGGATTGGCACACAAATCGGCTGGGGCATCGTCATCATTGCCGCCGTTTTGCTTATCGTTGAATGGTGGCTGGTCTGGGGCAAAAGCGACAAACGCCTGACCTGGACTCTGGCCCTAACTTGGGTGCTGACCATCTGGGTTGGTTTCGAAACCAATATAGATCAGGTTTTTCTGCTCATATTTGCGTTG
>DOTA01000011.1 GCA_003513015.1 Chloroflexota bacterium | reverse complement strand
GGGCTGTGAAGATTTCGGCGTTGATGGCATCCATCGCGGCGTCATCCGTAATCCGTGGGAATTTCAGGGCAGCTCCGCTTTTGGCGGCCCGGATGCGGTCGGTGGCCAGCGCTTCCCAGGCCGTGATGTGTGCCACAATATCTTTGATCGACCACGTCGCTTCCACGTTAGGTGCAGTCATTTGCGGTTCGGTCAGACCTTCCAAGAGCGCTTCGAATTGCGCTCTCTCGGAATGGATAACATCCAAAAGGGCGGATTTGTTGGAGGGGTGATAATCTTCGGTCATCGGAATCCTTCAAAAATTCAGGATTGGCAGCCGGATTTCTACTGCCGATCCTACTGGGATGATTTATCCAACCAATTCTTCCAGCCGGTTGACGATATCGGCTAAAACGCCGAAGGCTTTTTCTACGGGTTCGGGGTTGGTGAGGTCAACCCCGGCAGATTTCAGGGCCTCTAGCGGATACACCGAGCCGCCTGCCCGCAAAAAGTTGCGGTAATCTTCGGCGGCCGCGGGGCCTTCAGCCAGCACTCGATCCACCAGAGCGTGCGCCCCAGAGATGCCCGTGGCATACTGGTACACATAGAAATTCATATACATGTGCCCAAACTGCGCCCAAGTGATGCCGGTCCGGTCGTGATCGTCTGCGACTTCATCGCCATAGCCTTCGGCAAAGAGTTCGGCGCAGCGGTTGGTGAAGATTTGGGCATTAACGGGTGCACCTTTTTCTACGCGCTCGTGCATTTCCAACTCCCAACGCGCCAGCGTTGGCATGATGAAGAAATAACGATGGAAATTGGACATAGCCTCTTCGATCAAACCCATCTGAAAATCGGGATCGGTTTGCGTTTTGAAGAGGTAATCACGCACCATCGCCTGGTTGAAGTTGGAAGCCACTTCCGCCACAAAGAGCGAATAGCGCCCGTAAATGAAGGGTTGCCGGGTGCGAGTGTAATAAGAGTGCATCGAATGGCCTAATTCGTGCGCCAACGTGCTCAAGCTGAAGAGGTCATCGGAGTAACTCATCATGATGAAAGGCTGTGTATCATACGCGCCGCCCGAAAATGCGCCCTGGCGTTTTCCTTTGTTGAGCGCCCGATCCACCCAGCGATTGGTAGTGCAGCCCTGGCGCAAAATCTTCACATACTCTTCTCCCAGGGGAGCCATGCCCTCGCAAATCCACTCCACGGCCTGAGCGTAGGGCACTTCGACTTTGTTTTGGGTTAGCGGCGCTTTGACATCGTAAGGATGCAGTTTCTTGTATCCCAGGGCTTTACGGCGAACACGCCAATATTTGTGCCAGGTGGGCAGGTTTTTCTTGAAAACCTCGATCAGGTTGTAGAAAACCTCGTTGGGCACGTTGTTGGGGTAGAGCGAGGCCTCCAACGATGAAGCATAGCGCCGCGCTCGCATGTTGAAAACATCGCGTTGAAAACCGCCGGTTTGGATGGCAGCAAGCGTGTTTTTATAATCCAGGTAGCCATCGGCATAATTCTGCCAGCCGGTGCGGCGGACTTTGCGGTCGGCATGCGTCACCAACGCGCTGATGCTGCTCTGCCCGACATCCAGTTTGCTACCATCGGAGGCCTTGGCCGGCTTGAATTTGAGATCGGCATTGGTGATCGCGCCGTAAGCGCTGAAGGACAGGCTCAGAGGGTCGCCTGCCAGGGCTAATGCTTCTTCCACCTCGCTGGAGCGAACATGCGCCTGCTCGTGCTCCAATGAGTCAATATAATGTGCATAGACCGCTAGCCCGGGTTCGCGGGCAACCCATGCTTTGAGCTTGTCAAAGCCGATGCCCAACATTTCGGGTTCCACATACGATACTGCCGCGCCTACTCGGTTCATCAGCGCCCGACTTTGGCCGCCACGGGCCAGAGCGGCCTGATCAGCAGTATCCACCGAACTTCCCAACATCCCGTAAACCATCGCTTGTGAGCCTAGCCGGTAGATTTTCTCCACGTATTCCAGGCATTTCAGCAACATTTCGGGTCCCTCGGCAAGTTTGCCCTGGTAGATGGCTGCTTCGGGGAGCAGGCTTTCCACTTCTTTAAGGGCAGCTTCCCAATCTTCAACGCTGACAAAAATGCTTTCCAAATTCCAGGTTTCCTCAACGGGGACTTCGGAACGTGGCGGGAGGGTTGTGTTTTTGGACATTATGCGTTTCTCCTGAATAAATATCGAGGCCAGAAATGAGCGCTTTGTTCACCTTGCATCGTTTTCTGGCAAAACAGATAGATTGACACTATGAATCTTACCATCGAAACCCCAGTCAGGTTTAAAAAGATCAAATCCTTGTGAAAGTTACAAGGATTTGATTTTGGGAGGAGTAATCGCTTTGGTTTATCGGATTCCAGTGATTTGACGGGCAATAAAAACGCCTCCGAGCAACACTGCCACAACCAGGGCCACCAAGCCTAATGCCCAAAGGCCGAAATAGCTCATGATGCCTGCCACGATTAAAATCCCGGCCAGGGTATACAGACAGTTGGCGGTGCTGCAAACGCGGCTGCGAACGGGGAGGTGGCTTTTTTGGATGAGTACCGCACCAATTGCCAGAAAAGACAGGGACAATAGAGTGCTCGCAACAAAAATCTGCTTACCGGTTAATCCTTGCACGCCCAGTTTGACAACGCCGCAATTCGCGCCCAGGGAAGGGTGTGAGGCATGCGGGTGCACATAAACCCGGAAGAGGATTACGCGCTGACCAAAAGCCGCATCTTCGGGTTTGATTTTCCATTCCACCTTTTGTTTGCCGCCCGCAGGAATCGTCAGGTCCGTGTGGATTTCTCGCACCAAAGAGGCATAACCTTCGGTGATGTTGGCCAGCATTTTGCGTTCCAGCGTTTTATCTGCGGGATTCTTCAACACTACAGAGATGGTGCTGGTTTCATTTTCGGTGATGATCACCGGACAATTGAGGCTTGAGAGAGAACTATCAGAGCGGATCCCCGTGGTAAAGAGGGAACCCTCCAAATCTCCCCAGACCATAATCCCGGCCAGCCCAAAAGCCAGGATGATTCCCAGGAAAAAAATGATTCCCCCCAGGATTGCAAAAGATTTTTTGTAAGTACGCATGTTTTTCTCCTATCTCGTGATCGAATTGAAGCCTTTCTAAAAAGAATACTGTTATGGTTCCCTTCAGGTTTAATCAAGAATATGATTTTTGGGGGTAAGAAATTTATAAAACTATTATTAGTATTTGTTTATATTAAAAATAATATATTAAAATATTATAAAAGTCAACTTAAATTTAAATAATATTTAGTATCTAATAATTATCATTACCGAATGAAAACAAAAACGCCTGGCTCAAGCTTTGGCCAGGCGTTTTTTGAAAGTTTTGCAGTTGCTACTCAAACCGTAAGCGTTTGATCCCGATCAGGAAGAAGATCAGTGCAAACCCGAGCAAGACCAAGCAAATGGAAAGTACATCCAACGGGCCGCCGCCTTTCACGATGACTTCATTGAAACCCTTCATGGCCCAGGTGGAAGGCAACACTTGCACCACTTTTTGGAAGAGTGGCGGAGTCACTTCAAGCTGCCACCAGGCCCCACCCAGTGCCGACAGGGTCATGGGAAACATCACAGTCAAGATGCCGGCTTGCGAGCGAGTTATGGCAAATGCGCCCAGCATCACGCCCAGAGCCACCGCCGATAGCCCGAAGGCCACCACAACCAT
>DOTA01000242.1 GCA_003513015.1 Chloroflexota bacterium | reverse complement strand
ACCACCTGCCCGCACTGCTTCAACACCCTCAAGAACGAGTACCCGCAAATGGGCGGCGATTACAAAGTGGAGCACTACTCCGAGATGCTCAGTGATCTGATTTCGAGTGGAAAACTGACAACTGACAACCGGCAACTGACAACTGGCAAATTGGCCTACCACGACTCCTGTTACCTGGGGCGCTACAACAACATCTTCAAAGCCCCCCGCGAGGTGCTCGACAGCACCGGTACCCACCGGGTGGAACTGGCCCGCCACGGCGAAAACAGCTTTTGCTGCGGCGGTGGGGGCGGCATGATGTGGATGGAAACCGACCCCAACACCCGCATCAACAACCAACGCCTGCAAGATGCCCTCAACGCCAAAGTGGATACGGTGGCGACGGCCTGCCCCTACTGCCTGACCATGTTCGACGACGCCATCCGCTCAAAGGCCGTGGGTGAGCAGATCAAGGTGCTGGATATTGTGGAAGTGTTGGAGGCGAAGTTGGGGGATTGAATTTCGATCTAGCGATTTATCACGGAGACACGAAGTACACGGATTTTTAATAAAAACACCGAGTTTCTTGCAAAGCACTCCGAAGTGAAACGGAGCAGGTAAGAAACTCGGTGTTTTTGTAAACCCGGATAAGATTGCATCTACAGTATTCCCCCAAGGCTGGCGGTCACACCGAAGTCACATCCGCTTTTTGCACATACAAATCAGGCTGATCAAAACAACGATAATAAATCACATTGCCATCGGTTGAAAGTTCATCCGGGAGGATTTTGATCTTATCGCCGGTATTGTAACGAATGCGCGGCTCATGAATCCGCATCAGGGGACGCCCCGCTTTGTTGAGGGAATTAATTTCATGCAGCAAGGCTTTTTTGTCCGTGACCACAACCGTGATGAAGGTTTCAGCAACGGGCTGTTCAGGTTCAGACTCAGAGCCAGGCTGCTGATTCTGCGTGTCAGCCAAATTCGTGGGGGTCACATCCTTTTTCCGAACATACAGATTGGGCTGCTCAAAACTGCGGTAATAAAGCACGCCGCCATCGGTCAGGAGTTCCTCCGGATAGAGGTTGAGGGTATCGCCGTTGTTATAGCGGATGCGCGGCTCGTGAATCTTCATCAATGGGCGCCCGCTTTTATTGTTCTTTTTGATCTCGTGCAAAACTGCTTTCTCCTGAGAAACCACCGCCGTGATGAAAGCTTCTGTCGCAGGCTGTTCGGAATCGCCCTCAGATTTCGGTAGATACGGTAAATCCTTGGGATCATCCATGGGTGGATTTTTTAGGGATGACATTGGCTTGCTCCTTTATTTTGGCGATTATTACGAGTGTTTTAGTCCTATTTATAATCATACCACGGTTTATTAGTCATCCGGCAAATTTTTGGGAACCAATCTGATCTGACAAATCAACGCGCAAAAGCCTGAAATGAATTTTTCCTGGTTAACTGTTGAATAGCTGCATCATCCACGCCGATTTCACGCAATTTGGGGAGGAATACTTCGCTGAGGTAGGTGAAGGGCTTGGCTTCCCCGCCGCCGGGCTGGGAGGGGTCGAACCAGCCACGGTCGTGGCTGAGCATCAGTTGCGCGCCGTACCCGGCCTCTAACAAGCGTGGAATATTTTCGAGAAAGGTTGCTTCGGGCGTCCAATCGCTGCCGATGGAATCATATTCCAGCCAGGCGCCGCGGCAGGCGATTTCCAGATGCAGATCAAAATTTTCCTCGGCCTGGGTGTGAATCCAGATAAAACGCTCAGGGGTGTAGCCTTCCTCTTCAATGATGTCCAGTTGATCTTTGACCACCCGGCCTTGGATGGTGTGGCTGCCGATCACCGCCCCGGTCGCTTTGCCGGCCTGGGCTGCAGCCCGCAGGATTTTGGCTTCCACGGGGGTGATTTCCTCATCCCCGGCGCTGAGTTTGATCCAACCCGCCTGCACGCCGGAACCTTCGATTTCACCGGTCAATTCAGCGATCATCCAATCCCGGATTTGCTCCAGGGGCGCTTCGTAGGCCCAGAGCGGCACCCAGGGTTCGCGGTAGATGCCGGTGGGCAGCACCACGGGAAAGTTGGCCGCCTCCGAAACCGCCCTGACGATGTCGGCACGCCGGCCCACGCCCACGGGGGTGCATTCCACCAGGGCGGTCACACCCACGGTGCGGGCGCGTTCCAACTCGGGGGCCATCAGGGCCACCGCTGCCGCGGGATCGGCGTGCTTCCAGTTTTCTGCTTCGATGGGGCTGAGATCCACGAAGATATGTTCGTGGGGCAAGATCAGGCCGAGTTGATCGGCGCGATAATTTCCGAGAGTAGTAATAAGTTTCATAAAATCCTTTTGACAAAAATGGCTGGCAATGCGGTGTAGCACTGCCAGCCACTTGCAATTCTATTTATACTCGATTCCCTTGCGGGCTGCCGCGCCACTCAAATCGGGCGGACACTTCCAAACCCTGGGAGGAACCTCCTATGAAAATCTCGAAAGTCCCTGGCTCCGCGAGCCACTGTCGGGCCGCGTCATCATAATAGGCCAGGGCCGCTTCCCCAATCTCAAAGCTGATCTGTTCCCGCTCGCCGGGCTGCAAGGCGACTTTGGCGAAGCTTTTGAGTTCCTTCAACGGGCGCACCAGGCGAGATTGAACATCGCGCAGGTAAAGCTGCACCACTTCTTGCCCCGCCCGCTCGCCGGTGTTTTTCAGGGTTAGGCTGGCCGTCAGGGTTTCGCCTGGGCCAAATTCGGCCGCGCTTAAGCTGACCTCGCCATATTCAAAGCTGGTATAGCTCAGACCAAAGCCAAAGGGGAAAAGCGGCGGCACATCTTTATATTCGTAGTAGCGGTAGCCCACGAAAAGGCCCTCGCCATAGTGCACATGTCCGTTTTCGCCAGGGTAATTGAGGTAAGCGGGATTATCTTGCAGGCGCACGGGGAAGGTGGTGGGCAGCTTGCCGCTGGGGTTCACCAGCCCAAAGAGCACATCGGCGATGGCGTTGCCCATCTCTTGGCCACCAAACCAGGCCTGGATCATCGCCGGAACATGCTCGATCCAGGGCATGTGTACCGGTGCGCCCGTATTAAGCACGATCACCGTGTGGGGGTTGACTTT
>DOTA01000266.1 GCA_003513015.1 Chloroflexota bacterium | reverse complement strand
CCAGTTCCGCAACTGGTTTTATTCGCTGCTGGCGATGGCCACCGTACTTGAAAATCAGCCACCCTTCCTCGAAAATTTCGGCTATGCCTCCCTGCTGGCCGAAGATGGCCGCCAGATGCATAAAAGCTGGGGTAACTCCATCGAATTCAACGATGCCGCCGACAAAATGGGCGTCGACACCATGCGCTGGCTCTACTGCGCCCACAAACCCGAAAACGACCTGCTTTTTGGCTACCACCGCGCCGAAGAAACCCGCCGCCGCTTCATCATCCCCTTGTGGAATGTGTACTCCTTCTTCTCAACCTATGCCAGCTTGGATAATTGGACCCCTGCGGCGGGGACTTACAACCCTGGAACCCCGGAGGGCTCCACACCCCAAAGTGATAACCCTCTCGATCAGTGGATTCTAGCCCGTTTGAATCAGGTTATCACCCAGGTTACTCAGAATTTCGAAGATTCCGATGCTTACAGCGCTACCCTGGTTTTCGAGAGCTTGCTCGATGACTTGAGCAACTGGTACGTGCGCCGCTCGCGCCGCCGCTTCTGGAAATCCGAGGCCGATCGCGATAAGGAAACCGCCTATGCCACCCTGTGGCATGTGCTGGTCAAAATGACGCGTGCCCTGGCTCCGATCATCCCCTTTGTCACGGAGGTGATGTACCAAAACTTGGTGCGCGGCGTGCTGCCCGAAGCCTACGAGAGTATCCACCATACCGATTGGCCTGAGGCCGACACCGCCGCCATCGACGAAAAACTCGTCTATCAGATGGACTTGGCCCGTCGGGTGGCCAGCCTGGGTCTGAGTGCCCGTGGCAACGCCGGACTGAAGGTGCGCCAACCGCTGGCGAAGGTGTTGGTGCATGTTAGTGAAGGTAGTGCGGAACTCTCTGCTAACTTGATCGAAATCGTGGCTGATGAACTCAACGTCAAAACCCTGGAATTTGTGGCCGATGCCGGGGAACTGGTTAGCTACAAGGTGCTGCCCAACAACAAGTTGCTCGGCCCCAAATTTGGGCAGGATTTCCCTAAGGTGCGCGCGGCACTAAATGACTTGAACCCCTCCCAGGTTGCCGCGAGAATCGCCGCCGGGGAACTGGTCACCTTTGATTTGAATGGTGAATCCGTTTCTCTATCGGGCGAAGAAGTTCTGGTGAGCACCGAATCCGCTGAAGGCATGGCCGTTGCCGCGGATAAACTGGTCACGGTGGCGATTGACACCGTTCTGACCCCGGCATTAAAGGCCGAAGGGCTGGCACGTGAAGTGGTGCGCCGCATCCAGGCGCAGCGTAAAAACGCTGATTTCAACATCGAAGACCGCATCACCACCTGGTATGTGGCCGAAGATGAATTGGCGGAGGTTTTCGCCGCCTGGGGTGAGTACATCCAGGCCGAGACCCTGACTACTGCATTGGTTGCTGGCGAACCCCCTGCCGAAGCCTTTGTGGAGCGGCACAAAGTCGAGGGTGCCGAAGTCACCATCGGGATAAAGCAAAATTGATCCAAAAAGTCCCCAGCCTTCACACGGCTGGGGACTTTTTTAAGAGTATGAATTGTTCCTCAGGTCTACGAATCCGGCGGATTGGTAGGCCAGGGGGTCAAAGTTTCGCTGAACGGTGTTTCGCTAGGGAGAGGCGTCCCTGATGGTTGGATTTCATCCGGGGCCACGGTGTAAGTTGCGGGAATTTGGATTTCTGGTAGTAACGTAGGTGTAGGGGTTCCATTTCCGCGGCCGAAAAACCAGAAAGCCGTCGCACCTAAGATGATGACCAATACCACGGCGATGCTGATAATAGCAAAAATCAACCAGGGGAAGGCTGTTTTTTGAACGCTATTGATTTGTTCAATTTCCGTGATAGGCGCGGTATTCGGGGTGGGCACTTTCAAGGTTAGGATGGTGATGTTATCGTGTCCACCGCGCTGGTTAGCCAGTTCAACCAGTGCAGATAAGGCTTTGGATAAAGTTTTATTTTGAAGTGCATCTAAAATCTCCTGATCTTCAACCAAATCAGAAAGGCCATCGGAGCAGAGCAACAACTGATCACCGGGCAAAAGTTGCAGGCCCTGGTTAGCGATGGCCTGTTCTTTACTCTCATCAGGGGATAATCTCAGACGAAAATCTGCGATGGCGGGGCTTTGCGATCCCAGGTAGCGGTTGATAATATGGGAGCGCGGGTGATTGCGGGCTTGCTCAGGTTGGATAACGCCGTGTTCGAGGGCTTCCTGTATCCAGGTATGATCCACCGAAATTTGTTGAATTTTCTCTCCCCGCAGCAAATAAATTCGGGAATCGCCGACTGTGGCAGTGTAAAGCCGCTCGCCGATCACCCAGGCACAAACACAGGTTGATCCCATACCCTGCTGTTCATGATTTTTACTGGATTGGGCGAGAACCTCTCTCCCCGCTTTAGCGATGGCGTCATCAAGGGTTTCTTGTGGTTTGGCACCATCACTGATCGCGACCATGTGGCTGATGGTGTTTACGGCAATCTCAGCGGCGATCTCGCCGGCCTGATGCCCTCCCACACCATCGGCGATCATGGCAAATACGGAGGGCGTGTTCGCCGTATCCTCTAGCCGGAAGGCAGAAACCGCATACCGATCTTCATTATTTTTTCCGGTCATGCCGGGGTGTGTAACCGCAGATGCAAAAAGGTGGGAGCGCTCGCTGGGGATCACTTTACGTTTCCAAATTTATTATCTTGAGTTTAGGGATGCGATGCGCATCTGAGTAGAGGATGTACAGGCCAACTCGGCCCACATGAATAATATCACCATGGCGCAATTTTGTCCCCTCGGGGGCGGCCGGTTCGTAATTGACCCAGGTTCCGGCCAGTGAGCCTTCATCCTGGATGCTGAAACTGCCGCTTTCGCTGCATCGCAAACGGGCATGTAAAGCGGCAATGGAGTTATCATCCATGGCAATCGTGGCTTTGGTGGGGTCACACCCAATGGTGATTTCATTGCCTATCAGGGGAATGCGGTTGCTGGGGTCATCGGTGTGCCCGTTAAGTGGCTCCAGGTAGGCCGGAGCCTCGGGCGTTTCCCTGCGTTGGGGCCAGGAGAACCGATTGACCCAATTGGAGAAGCGATTTTTGGATGGTTCGGATGGATGCACCTGAACGGGTTGAGTAACGGGGTCAGAAGCGGCCTCTTTACGTGCTTTTCGGGTGGTTCCGTTTCCATTATGTTTGCCGAAAGCCCTGGGGCGGATGCGCCCGCCGATAATCAACACCAGCAGAAGGATGCTGCCAGCCAACACCGCAATTACACCGGCAATGAGCGGCCCGTTGCGGGCCAACGAAACCACGATGTTTTGTGGGGTTTGCTGCACCGTCACTTGCACAGGGGTTTCGATGGTGACATTGCTCAGCCCCAGCGCATCCACAGCTTCAACTTGCAGCAGATGTTCGCTGCTGGTGAGATAGGTATCCAAATCCCAGGTGAAGCGTTCAAAGGGGGCCGCACTGTTCTCGGCAGCAAGCTGCCCATCAACGTATAGGCTGGTGCGCACTAAGGGGCGCGGAAAGCCGTCGGGGAATTCGATCAGAATTTCGATTTCCTGGTTTTTGGGGGTGTAATCGGGTTCCGCCTCACTGACTGTTTCGGAGAATTCGCGGCGATCGGCGCGCACGATTTGCTGTGGGGGTGAGATAAAAATTGGGTTTGGCGGAAGCACCTCCAAATCGAAGTTTTGTGGCTCGCTGGTGATTTGGAGATTCCCCTTTTCGATTTTGGCGGCCAGTTGATGTCCCCCGGATTCCGCAATTTTGGATTGGTAGGCCAAATTGTAAATGTGGCGCAGGGGTTCGAGATAAGCATCGATTTCGGGGAAATTTTCAACGCCCGAATAGGTGAAGAATTGCCCGCCAGTTTTTGCCGCGGTTTCGGCTAATTTTTCGGCAAATTCGGTTGTGAAGTAGGCGGGCGAACCCACTAACCAGATATTGATGGCAATCTCTTCTTGCTGGGCGCGTGAGATCAGACTGTTAAGCGTGCCCACATTGCTGCGCGACATCGGGGGTGTCAGGAAAAGAACGCTGCGCCCCATACCTGCGCGCGGCGTGGGATCGGCGGCGATGTCGATGGCGCGGGCCAGGGCATCGAGGCTGGGTTCGGCGGTGCGCGGGTCGACTTGGTAGGCTTCCAGGCTGTTGAGCCAAGCGTCGGCGTTGTCGAGATGTGCGGCCTCGTAACCATCGGCGCTGACCAGGCTGAGATCATCACTGGCGCTTTCGGGTTGGGTGGTAGCCCATTCGGTGAAGGTTTGCGTGATGAGATCGTAACGCGAGATGCCGCCGGAATCGCGAATGCCAAAGGATCGCTCCAAACTCAAGGCCACGACAAATTGCGTGCCAGGGTGTTGCTCATCCAGCAAGGTGATCCCAATGGAACGGTTGTTTTCAAGGATCGTAATATCACCAAGGCCCAAGTTGTGCACAAATTGACCCTGACCGTTGAAAGCTTTTAGTGATGTGGTGATTTCGGGAAAATTTTCGGTAAAAGGTGAGGTTAGGGTAGCGCTGGAGGCGATTTGTGCCCTGGCCGAGAAGGGAAGGATCAAAAAACACAGCAAGAGCAGTGTAATTATTCGGACACGACTTAGCATGGTTAGATTTTAGCACATTCCGGCGCTTCCTCGCTAAACGCGAAACACGGCTCCTCAGGGGAACCGTGTTCGTTGTTGATGAATGGTGGTTATTTAGAAATCTTGGGGGAGCAGATCGTCCGGGTTGGCAGGTTTTTCGGGTTCGGGAGCCACTTCGGTTTCAGCCTCAGAGGCCGGTTCTGCCACTGCTTCCGGGAGGGCTGCGGGTTCAACTGGTTCGTCGGGGAAAATTTCGACGGGTTGGACTGCCGCTGGCCCCTTGGTGAGGCGCAGGAAGGTGAGAGTCCAGGCCGAACTGATGTAGGCTCGAATGATACCGCTGATTACAAGTAGCACGGGCAAGTAGGCCACGAAACACAGGCCAGAAATAATCAGACTGCTTGTGGCCAGGGCTCCAGAGTTGCCAAAGACAGCCGCGAAGACACCCATCATCAAGGGGATCATGAGCATAATCATAGGCAGCGCTACGATCATGCCGACAATGAAGCCGCCCACAACCAATACCAGACTCAGCAGAATCAGATTGCCCAGATTGTCTTTGAAAACTTGCCAGCCGCGCTTGATGCCGTCGACCACGCTTAGGTCTTCCACTACTACGGCCACATTGGCCATTTCTATAAAGGTGGCCAATATCCAGAGGATCGGGATCAATAAACAACACAGTGGAATCAGGCAAATCAGCAGGAGGCCTAAGGTGAAAATTGTTCCGAAAATACCCCCGAAGATCAAGATCACAAGGGCGACAAAGATCNNGAGGCCGAGCAACAGGTTCAAGCCCAGCACCCGCCAGAAATACGGTTTCAGGCTGTTGAACAAGCCGCTGAAGGTCAATTTGGCATTTTCATCCGCATCAGCCTGGGCCGTACCCTGAATCAGACCGATCCGTCCAATCGTGCTGACCGTCAGGATAATCGCGGTGATGAGCAGGCCCAGTAAAACTAGCCCAGCTACGATCAGCGCCCATACCCAAGGATCAATATGATTGATCGTGTAGTACGCGCCTGGCGGCATATCGCTGGTATATTGCACACCTGATCCGCCGCCTCCACCCCCGCCCCCTCCGCCTCCGGAGCAACTTGCGAAAATGCCAAAGAGCCACAGGATTTTATATTTCCAAACAATTTTCCATGCTTTGGTTAGAACTTCACCGAAATCCATTTTTGCAT
>DOTA01000322.1 GCA_003513015.1 Chloroflexota bacterium | reverse complement strand
CGCTTATCTGGTCTGGCGATGCTCGATGTGATCTGGCTGTGGTATCGCCCTTTCGTGAATGATTTTCGAAAAAGCCTGGAACTGGCACCCTATACCGCCGCTCGTTTTTACCAGGCACTACGATCAACCCCGATGTTGGGCGCTTACAGCCCCACCATCATCCCTCGTCCGGCAGATTGGCCTAATGGTTTCCACGTTACGGGTTATTTCTTTCTGGATGCGCAGGCCGATTGGCAGCCATCTCCCCAATTGAAAGCTTTTTTGGAAGCAGGTGATCCGCCGGTCTACATCGGGTTTGGCAGTATGGCCGGTCGCAGCCCTGAAAAGCTGGCCAAACTCACCTTGGAGGCACTCGCCAAGAGCGGTCAACGCGGATTGCTGCTCACCGGATGGGGCGGTTTGCAGACGGAGTTGGTGCCAGACAACGTGTTCGTTTTGGACGCCGCACCTCACTCCTGGCTGTTCCCGCGCATGGCGGCCGTTGTGCATCATGGCGGAGCGGGGACTACGGCGGAAGCGTTGCGTGCCGGTGTGCCATCCATCATCTTGCCTTTTGTATTTGATCAACCCTTTTGGGGAGCGCGGATTAAAGCATTGGGCCTGGGGCCAGACCCAATCCCACAAAAAAAACTGACCGCAGATCATCTCGCCCATGCCATCCAAATTGCCGTAACAGATTCAAAAATAAAGCAACGGGCCAATTCGTTCGGCGCGGCCATTCGGGCTGAAAATGGCATTGCCAATGCCATCAAAATCATCCAACAATATTTCGGNNGTTCTACCGTATCCTAGAACCCGACTTCTAATGGCCGATGGTGGCCGGATGGGGATCAAAAAACACACCGTGCATGGGCTGGTAGAGTTCGATATCACCCTGGCCCGTGAAACCATTCGCCAGCACAAAAAAGAAACCGGGGAAGCCTTATCCTTCTCGGCTTTCTTCTTGGCCTGCCTGGGAAAAGCAATCGCTGCGGATAAACAAATGCACGCCTATCGTAATTGGCGCAACCAATTGATCGTCTTTGATGAAGTGGATGTGAATATGCTGTTCGAGGTTGAAGTGAATGGCGAAAAGACGGTCCGGCCGCATATTCTCAGAGGGGTTAACCAGATGAGTGTCCGAGAGATTCATGCTGAAATCCGGGCCTTCCAAGATCAACACCAAAGCAGCCAGGAATCAAAGTTCATCGATTGGTTTGTGCGGTTGCCCGGGTTTGTCCGGCGCTTATTCCTGTGGGTGTTGTTTAAGAATCCGCAGTTGCTCAAGGAATATTACGGCACCGTGCTGGTGACTTCCGTTGGCATGTTTGGGATCGGGACCGGTTGGGGAATTCCGGTGCCCAATCATTCCCTCCAACTTACGCTGGGCGGAATCGGTGAAAAACCGGGGGTGGTGGATCATCGCATCGAAGTGCGCAAATACCTGAGCGTTACGGTCAGTTTTGATCATGATGTGATCGACGGTGCACCCGCGGCGCGCTTCATCAACAGGCTGAAGAAACTGATCGAAAGTGGTGATGGATTAAGCGACTAAAAACCTGCCTACCTGACCAGGTTCAAGTCTCATCCCCTGACCAGTCTCAAATTCCCCAAGATCACCGATGTGGTCGGGGGGATTGGCATCTAAACTATATATATAAGTCACAAGCATCCAACCTAATCAATCGGAGAAATCGAAATGAAAACAAAAACACTTATTCCCTTCCTGGCAATTACCTTTGGCCTGACCTGGGGAATAGCCGCGCTGCTCTTTATGTTTTACGACCAAATCGTCGCCATTTTTGGCGAGCTCAGTATGACCAATCCTCTGTTTATCCTGCTCGTGTATTCCCCTGGAATTGCGGGTATTTTCCTGGTCTGGCGGCATTACGGACTCAAGGGTCTGGGCAGCTTCTTCCGGCGTCTGACTCTATGGCGAGCCCCCGGCGCGTGGTGGTTGTTCCTGATCTTGGGCATTCCGCTGATCGTTTATGCTGGGGCAGCCATCAAGGGATCAATCGCTGAACCATTTCCATTCTCACCCTGGTACCAGGTATTTCCGGCGATGGCGCTGGCCTTGTTTCTCGGCCCTATCGAGGAGTTCGGTTGGCGGGGTGTTACCCTGCCTCTTTTGCAGCGCAAGTTCTCTCCGTTTTGGGCGGGCTTGATCCTGGGATGCATCTGGGGCATCTGGCACATTCCCTCATTCTTGGGTAGCGGGACGCCTCAAAGCGCCTGGGCTTTTGGACCTTTCTTCATCGGGATCGTGGCCATGTCCATCATCCTGACGCCTTTGTTCAACGCTTCCAGGGGTAGCCTGCTGATCTCTGCCTTGTTTCACTTCCAGATGATGAACCCCGCCTTTCCTGATGCCCAACCCTGGGACATTCTTTTATTTGTCATTGCTACCATAGTGGTAGTTTGGCTGAACCGCGGCACCATGTTCCAACGCGGGGCCGGAATTACCGAAGTACTCGTGCCAGAGAAGAAAAGTGATCTGGCTCCCATAGTCGATGATATGGCAAAGGATGCCCTGGTCACTGTAGGGGGATAGCTCTGCACGAAAACGGGATCGGCAGCTTGGGTCCCTTGAAGGTGAATTGGATAAAATGTTCACCCTATAGGTTTCCGGATGACAAAGGAATATCAAGGAGTTCGAATCGATGAAAATTATTGAATGCCAACACGAAATGCGGTCAGCCTTTTTAGGAGGTTTTGCCGGGCAATTGGTTTCTGGTCTGATCTGGCTGATTGCCGCCGCAGTGAGCGTCTGTTACCAGCCACGCTACGGAATGATTGTGCTCTTCTTTGGGAGTATGTTCATCTTTCCGCTCACCCAGGGATTATTGCACTTGATGAGACTCCCAGCCAGGGTCAGTACTGAAAACGGGCTGTGGGGGCTTGGCTCTCAAACCGCTTTTACCGTGCCGCTCAATTTTTTGTTGGTGGGCGCGGCTACTCTTTATCGAGAGAACTGGTTTTTCCCGGCTGCAATGATTGTTGTCGGGACGCATTATCTGCCTTTTGTAACCTTGTACGGGATGAAGATGTTCGCAATTTTGGCAGCAGTATTGGTCGGGGTTGGAGTCTACCTGGCTCTTTATGGGCCCGATAGTTTTGGCCTGGGGGGCTGGTTTACGGGAATTTCGTTGATTTTATTTGCTTTTATTGGCAGACAGCAAGTTTTACGTGAAATCAAAGCAACGATTTGACTTTTTAGGAGAATTAAGCCTATGACAAACACAGACGATCACCTCGAAAAGATCCTTCTACGCAGAAAACTCGCCGCAAAAATGGGGTTTGGCGTTGTATTGGGAATTGTCATGGGAACCGCAGTCGGCACTGTGACGATGAACAATACTGGGCTTGGCCTTGCTATCGGCATTATGATTAGCGGCAGTGGAGTTGCTTTTACTCGGTGGCGCAACAGGAAAAACCAGCCGTAAAGATCAGCGATTCAACCCCATAGATTTCCGAAAACAAATCGATTAACAGGAGAAAAATCTAACTCCCTTCTAACCATTAATTAGGATGACAAAAATCACCCGAAGGCAATCTTGAAAAGAAAATGAACATTACTCAACTCAAACCTTACCAACAGAAACCGGCTCCCTTCACGCCAGGGGAACCCCTCTTTTGGGATGATCCACACATCTCCACGCAGATGCTGGATGCTCACCTCAATCCCAATCACGATCACGCCAGCCGTCGACCTGAGACCATCGACCGTTCTGTAGACTGGCTGATCAAAACCATGGAATTACAACCCGGTAACGCACTTCTCGATTTGGGCTGTGGGCCAGGACTGTATGCATCCCGTTTTGCGCAACGCGGCCTGCAAGTCACCGGAGTAGACTATTCCCAGCGCTCAATTGAATATGCCCAAGAGTACGCTCAACAGAACGGTCTTGAAATCGAATACCGCTATCAAAACTACCTGGAATTGACAGATGCAGACCAATTCGATGCCGCTCTGTTGATCTACGGTGACTTTTGCCCGCTTTCAGCAGAGCAGCGCAGCCAACTACTGGGGAATATCCATCGCGCCCTCAAACCCGGCGGATTCTTTGCGCTGGATGTGACTACCCGATCTCATCGCCAGAAGCATGGCAGTTCCAACGGCTGGTATCTGGTCGAGAATGGATTCTGGAAACCGGGGCCGCATCTGGTTTTAGAAGAGGGCTTTGATTACCCGGAAGAATCGATTTATCTCGATCAGGCCATTGTGATCGAGATAGATGGGAAAATCTCAGTCTACCGCAACTGGTTCCAGGATTATTCCCTGAAAACCATCACCGCAGAATTGGCAGCGGGTGGGTTTGACATCCAAAGTGTCTGGAGCAACCTGACTGGCACATCCTACACGGAAGATACGGAATGGATCGGTCTCGTCACCAGGAAGAAATAAATGCAGAGTAATCTTGCCCGCTTCAAAATATTAATTTTTCTGGTTGCAGGAATTCTTGTCATCTTTGCAGGATATGTGCTGTTCGCAG
>DOTA01000523.1 GCA_003513015.1 Chloroflexota bacterium | reverse complement strand
AGACCGCCCCAAATACTATTCCGACGATCACCTGTGGATCATTTTAGCGGTCACAGAATATCTCAAAGAAACCGGTGATTTCGATTTCCTGAGCGAGAAAATCCCCTTTTACGAAAAAGGCAAGGATGAAACCCCGCTCGAAACGGGCAGCGTGCTCGAACATCTACGGCGCGGCATCGAGTTCACGCGGCACAACGTGGGCGCGCACGGCCTGCCGCTGCTCGGTTTCGCCGATTGGAACGATACCGTCAACCTGCGCACGGGGGCAGAATCGGCTTTCACGGCCAACCTGTACGGGCGCGCCCTGCTGGCGATGATCGAACTTTACCAGCAAATTAAACTCCCCGATAACTCTTTGCATTTGATGGGCTACTACGATGAGATGCGCGAGCAATTCAATCAGGTGGCCTGGGATGGCGAATGGTACCTGCGCTATTTCGATGCCGATGGCAGCGTCATCGGGTCACAGGCCAACGCCTATGGCAAAATTTTCACCAATGCCCAATCGTGGGCGGTGCTTTCGGGTTTCGCACTGCCAGAGCGGGCGCGGCAGGCCCTTGACGCAGTCTACAAGCATCTCAACACGGCCAACGGCATCAAGCTCAGCACGCCGGGTTTCAATGGTTACGATCCCGACAAGGGCGGGGTCAGCACTTATCCCCCTGGAGCGAAGGAAAACGGCGGCATCTTTTTGCACGCCAATCCCTGGGTGATGATCGCCGAAACCATGCTGGGCAATGGCGAGCGCGCCTTCGAGTATTACAACCAGATCAACCCCGCGGCCAAAAACGACAAAATCGATGAGTTCGAGAGCGAACCGTACGTTTATCCGCAGAATATTTTGGGCGATGAGCATCCCCAGTTTGGGCTGGGGCGCAATAGTTGGCTTTCGGGGACGGCTTCGTGGTGCTATCAAGCCGGGACGAAATATATTTTGGGGATTCGCCCCAGTTACCAGGGTTTGCAAGTGGATCCGTGTATCCTCAAGGATTGGCCCGGCTTCAAGGTGTGCCGCCAATTCCGCGGGATAACCTACGAGATCGAGGTTCAAAATCCCGGGGGACTCTCGAAGGGAGTGAAATCCTTGATGGTGGATGGCACCCATGTTGCCGGGAATGTGATTCCCCTTTTCGCTGACGGCAAAATCCACAAAGTTGTGGCAATCCTGGAGGGCTGATCCAGTCACGATTCTACCGAAATAAGCACACTGAACTTGTCGAAGTGTGCGCATGAAGGAGTCGTTCAAGATTGTTCAGGTTGCTTATCGCATCAAAACTGTGATCTACGGAGTTTAATATTTTGTCAGATCGGGCTTTTTTCCGGTAATCTCTAAGCGCATCCCCCAAAAGCAAACCCGGCCGATCGCGAATTACGGGTGCAGGCGCTCTAGCAAATGATCGTAAAACGCTTCCAGATTGCGCCAGCGTAAGGCCGCCAAAACTTCATCGCCGTTGGGATCGGGCAGCGTCAGGCCATCAGCGCTGATGCGCAAACGAATGGGGTCGATTTCAAGCAAATCGCGGCTGTAGGCCAAATAAACTGCCACCGTGTCGAAGAGCGTTGAAGATTTGAACGCCTCATAATTTACCGTCATCCAGTTGACCAGTTTGGCCCAGATGCGGTAATTTTCGATCAATGCCTGGCTGGCTTGGGTTTAGCGAGTGAATAATTTTCTGGTAGCGTTCGCCTTCCAGCACCACCAATCCATTCGACGACGATATTCTGGATGGAAAGAATGAGCATCGCCAATAGAAGAAAGCCGAGGCCTTTGATGTTGGAATTCGTTTTCGTTATTTTCGATTGCTGAGCAACTGATCCCCGTATGGTATCAAGCCAACAATGGGATGGGGGAGATAGGGTTTTTCCAGATAGGCCATATCATCCAAATCCAATTTGATATCCAAAGCTCCGACCGCGCTTTCGAGGTGCGGAATTTTGGTGGCGCCGATCACAGGTGCGACCACAGGCTCTTTTTGCAGCAGCCAGGCCAGAGCGATATGGGTACGCGGGACAGCATGTTTTTCGGCAACCTCAGCGACGCGCTCAATAACCAATTGATCCGCATCTGCGGTAGCATCATATTTTTGCTTTGCAATCTGGTCGGATTCAAGACGTTTACTGGTCTCAGTCGAAGCACGCGCCAGCCTACCCGAAGCGAGCGGGCTATAGGGTGTGACCGCGATGCCTTCTTCCGAACAAAGTGGCATCATTTCCCGTTCTTCTTCGCGATAAATCAGATTGTAGTGATTCTGCATCGAGACAAAGCGCGTCCAGCCGTTCTTTTCTGCCACGTGCAGTGCCCGCTGGAATTGGAAGGCATACATGGCGGAAGCGCCGATATATCTTGCCTTGCCCGCTTTGACTACATCGTGTAACGCAGCCATCGTCTCTTCGATAGGCGTATCGTAATCCCAGCGGTGGATGATGTAGANNTGGCATAATCTTTCAGGGCACGCCCGAGAATTTCCTCGCTTGCACCGTATGCATAAACATTGGCGGTATCGAAAAAATTAACCCCTAAATCCAGTGCTCTTTTGATGATGGTGCGGCTGGTCTCTTCATCCAGCGCCCATGGGTTATGGAACCACCCCTCGGCCGTGCCAAAACTCATACAGCCCAGACAAATCCGCGATACATCCAATCCGGTATTGCCAAGTTTTGCATATTTCATTTCCAATCTCCTTTTCAATCCCGGACGAAAGCCATGATGTGCATCCACAGATAGTGTAACACTTAGAGTTAACTCCAAGTCAAGAGTTTTTTTATGATATTTCTGCCCCAGTCTATCAGCGATCTTATCCAGGCTGTCCTGGAAGAGCTTCCCTTGAAAACAGAAATAACGGAGTGGAAATACCACAAATATTTCCACTCCGTTTCTCTCAATACTCTCTTCAATTTTTGTAGAAACTGTAGGCGTGCAATTTTAGGGAAATTTGCACGCCTATTTTTTTAACCACTATCGATCATTGTCGTATGACAATGGGCAAATACAGATAAAACTCCTCTGACAAGGTAGTAAACTCCCATTGATAGGGCGCAAGGACCGCATTGCCAGAAACATCACTAACCCTGAAACTGAACTGATAGGTTGTATCGGGCGTGAAAGCAGCATGGGTGACGGTTACAACTGTGTTGTCATCGTTCCATTCGTAAGACCACATTCCGGGGTCAGGATCAACCGAGAGTTCCAGTGTCAACGGGCTAACGGGTTCATTGAACGTGATCACAAGCGGTGCATCCAGCAACACATTCACAGCATCATTGACAGGCTCCACACTGATAATCGTTGGAGGAGTTGTATCGGGAATCATCCACTGGTACGATACGCCGCCCATGGTGATGCCATCAATGCGCTCGCGGATGCCCATCTCGAACTCCAATCCGGCCGGGCCACTAAATTCCAACCCGACGGTTACTACCTCATCCGCCATCATCGGGATCGCTCCAATCGTTGCTGAGATGGCATCGGTGATCCGGATTTCGTGGGTGGTGGTCAAGACTTCGATGCCCTCGCCCCAGTTTTTGCCATAATCCAACCAACGATTAAACAAGCCAACGGGTAAACGAACTGTGATTACGCCATCTGCCGGGAAGCTCAGGCGATCTACAATCACATCTACATCTTTGGGCACTTCATAGACGTTGACAAGTTGAACTGCCGATTCCTTAATATCCATGGGCGAATTCCCCAAGGTAACGCTGTTTGCCAGAATATTGACATTATGCCAGGAGACGTTGTTATCCCAGGGCACCCATTGCGGCGTGCATTCCAGTGCGGCCGCGTAGGGATCTTGTGGCGAATTGATTACATCCTGCAAGCAAGTGTGTCCGCTACGGCTGGGTACCCAAGGCAGTTTGAGAATACGCTGTTCACCGGGCAATAGATTGGTGAAGTTGACCACACCGATCTCAGCCCAACCACCGCAGCGCACGCCTAAGGAGGGTTCAATCCAGTAAACATTTACATCTCCGGTTGTGATGGTGGTGTTGCCGCGGTTGCGCAGGCGCACATATACGGTGTTGGTGATGCCCTTGATCGGGTCTTGTGGGATCAGACCGCCATCATCAGCATTACGCACCCACAGGTCGGGTGACATATACCAGTTGTTCAGGCTGCTGGGCACATCGCCATCATCATAGGGATCATCCTTTGACCAGACATCCGTCACCTGTTCGGTGACCGAGATATTTTGAACCAGGATATCGTTACTGGTACGTTCGTCTCCAGGTAAAGCGACCTGGCAGGTCAGTTGATAGTTACCGGTTTCGGTAGGTGTAAAGGCCGGAAGGGTCAACGATTTCCAGTTAGCTGGTGGAAGCAAGCCCGTATTGAGCGTTTGGGCGTAAACTTGTGCACTATTGTGAACGATGCGGCAAGTCACGGACGCGCCATCGGCGGATTGCCCATAGTTTCGCAGAGTAACGAAAGGCTGGAAGGCAATGTTTATCGGGCGCTCACCCGCAGGAAGAACGCTCGTCAGCCCGAGATCGTGGAAGTAGGGTGTGGATTCCGCAATCACGATAGTCTGATCCACTGCCACATTGCGTACATCCATCACACCGCTCGGCCAGTAGACAATTACGCCAACAATCCCAGTGTAGTTTCCCAGGCCGAAGAGTGCTTCAGGGGCATCTTGACTCATGTAGCCGGTAGAACCGGCGATTAAGCGCGTCTGCAATGGCCCATCGGTGTAAACTACCACACGGGCACCGATGCCGGTGTGGTTGCTGAGAATACCTTCCAAACGCACTTTCAGCCAATGGCGATTGGTATGGTCAAGGTTGTTTTGCAACAAGCGGCTGGGAGTATTCGACCAATTCCAGGTGCCGCTGACCACGAAGATGTCGGGGTCGCCATCATTATCGTAATCACCGACCGCGCTACCATCACTATCCTGGTTATAGGCTGCGCCTATTGCTGAGCCGTAATCCGTGAAGGTACCGTTGCCGTTGTTGTGATACAGACGGTTGCGGTCATCGCGGTTGACCACGAAAACATCCAGCCAACCATCCAGATCATAATCGAGCCAGTTGGCACCTGTTCCATTGCCCTGGCGGTCGTGCAAACCGGCGGCTTCGCTGACATTGGTGAAGGTGCCATCGCCGTTGTTGCGGAAAAGCACACTATATTCGTTATTATTGTTGGCAACAAACAGGTCAAGATCGCCATCGTTATCATAATCACCCCAGGTCGCCCCGTGGCCGGAGCCTCCATTGTTGATACCGGCCGCGCTGGTGACATCGCTAAAGGTGCCATTACCGTTGTTATGATAAAGATAGTCGTTACCGCTGTTGTTGGTGATATACAGATCGGGCCAGAGATCATTATCGGTATCGGCCCAGGTAGCCGAGAGCAGGTACCCGCTGGGATTGATCCCCGCGGCGCCAGTAACATCCGTAAAGATGTCGCTGCCGTCATTGCGGTAAAGAATACCATCGGCGTAGGCATCCAGATCGCCGTCGCGGTCGAAATCGGCCCAGGCCAGGGGCGGGTGATTGCCGCCGCCATCCAACACTTTGCTGAAGGGCAGGCTGTTCTGGCGGTAGACCTTGCGCCAACTCGAAAGCAGATCAAGTTTGCCGTCGTTGTTGTAATCGCCCCAGGCCCAGCCGCTATACTGATCGTTCCACTCCAGGCCGGCATTGACGGTTTCATCGGTGAAGGAGGCCGCGGCGTTATTGGTGAACAGGAAGTTACTACCGAAGGCCAGATCGAGCCAGCCATCATCATTCCAATCACCCCAGGCTGCGCCATCTTCGCCAGTGTGCAGATTCAGCCCAAAGGAGGGCGCGACATCTTCGAAGATGGGCGGGGCGATGACGAAGGCGTTTGTCAGCGTGAAGGATTGGCCTTCCGGGTTCGTCACGGTCACATCACGCGGCCCGAAGGTTGCTCCCGCATTTACAGAGAAACTCACCCAGAGCTTTTTGTCGGATTGGAAATCTACCCAATTGACTCCCACATCACCACCGCTGACGCTGACCTGCGGTTGATTAATGAAGTTGCTACCAAAGATAAAAAACTCGCTCGACGTGCCGGGTGCAGCCTGATTAGGATCCACACCGGTTACCACGGGCGGCGGTGGCAATTCCGACACTACTTCAAAGACGCTCGACAGCGTGAAGGATTGCCCGTCGTTGATGGTCACGGTGGCGTCGCGCAGGCCATAGGCGGCATCGGGGGCAATATTAACGTAAAGTTTTAGCAAGCCAGAGTGGACGAATTCGATCTTCGTAACATCCATACCAGCGCCGAAATCCACGCCCAAGGGCGGGTTCTCGCGGAAGTTGCTGCCCCACAGCCAAAATACCAGATTATTTGAGCCAGGGTTGGCTGAGGGGGGCCACAGGCCGTCAATGATAGGGCCGGGGCCGCTGAATTCGCTGGTATTACCATCGGCATCGGTGGCGGTGGCGTGAATGTTCGGCCCGTTGAAGGCGCTGCCCTTGTTAAACGACCAGTTACCGCTGCCATCGGAGGTGGTTGTGCCTTCGTACCAGCGACCTTCGTCGTCATTATCCGAGAAGATTTCAATCGTGCAATTCGCGGGCGCGGTGCCACTGGCTGTTCCGGCTGGGGAGGCAGTCACCACGACCGGTTGCGGCAAGGCATCTATCCACCATAAAGCGATGCCTTGTCCACTGTTCGCATAGATGCTATTTTGCTGGAAAGTGTTAGCCCAACTTCCGCCACCATAGACAGCGATGCCGTCGCCGTTGTTAAAAGCGATTACGTTATGCTCCGCAGGTGTGATACCGCCGATGCGATTGTTTCGAGCGTCATTATTAAGTTCAATGCCCGAGCCATTGGGGATAGCACCACTGCCACTGGCATCGGTGCCAATGCGGTTGCCGATGACCACGTTGTAATCGGCGCCCCAATTATGCAGATACAGCCCCACCCAATCGTTGCCGCTGATCAGGTTATTGCGGAAGGTGTTGTGATGGCCGCCTCCCACACCTGTTCCGGCGGCACGGTTGCCCAGCGCGGCTGTGCCAGCCGCGTTGACACCCAGATAGTTGCCAACCACCTCGTTGTAATTGGCGTAATTGATCACGATACCGTAGTGGTTGCCGCTCACCAGGTTGCGCTCACCTGGGGTATCACCGCCGATGCGGTTGTAGCTAGCGCCATCTGAGATGTCAATCGCGTTGACACCATAGCGCAGGTTGTTGCTGATAGCTGTATTGCCGCTGCGATCGGTGCCAATATAGTTGCCGGAAACGAGGTTGTTTCTCACACCCAGCCCGTTGAGGTTAATGGCGCTGGCCCCGTTGCCGCTGATCAAGTTGCACTGCCCGCTGCACACGCCGCCGGGCGTGGCATTGCTGCCACCAATCACATTGTGCTGGCTGCGCCACATAAAGTTGATGGCCTGATCAGGGAAGGACAGGATTTGTAAACCGCGGATGGCGTTGCCATCGGAGACAATGTTGAAGGCGTTACCGCCGCCCAGGCGGCTGCCATTAAGAATCACCCCGGCATTGGAAGCGTCAATGGTCACATAGCCGGGCCACATGGCATTATATTCACCGTTTTCGACAAAGATCGTAGTAGGCGAGGCAGGCGGAAACACAACCGGATCAAACGTGATCGTATCACCAGCCTGACAGGTTTCCATGGCCTGACGCAGCGTGAGTTGGCCCTCCACGTAGTTCCACATGCCATCGTCGCCGGTGCTGTTGACCACTAACGTGTGTGGGTCGCGGATGGTAAACGTCCACACATAGTCATCGATGGGCGAACCCTGGCTAATTTGGTCGCCATTGCCGTCCAGCCCGTTGCCGGTTAGGTCTTGGATGTTGCCGCTGACCGTGACCGTGACCGTTTCGCCAACGCTGAAGGGGGTATCCGGCGTGAAGGTAGCCACGCCAAAGTAGTTGTCATAATCCAGCGCACCACTAACTGCGCCGCTCTGGCTGCCGACAACCTTGAAGTTGGCTGCGGTCACAGTGATGGGATCAATCATCTGATCGAAGTAAGCATCGACCAGCGTGTTGGCTGAAGTGCCTTCAGCGTTGGCCGGGCGGTGCCAGGCTACGAAGGGCGGCTGATCTGTCAAGACACCCGCAGCCCAGTATATTTCATTCGATAACAATTTGGCAGCGCCTTCTTCCCCGTGATAATCGGGGTCCGAACCACTAAAAATCATCCGGCCGCTGCCATAGCTACCTGCCAGAATAATAGCCTCGCCAGAACCCGGTTCAGTCAACACGACTTCGGCTTCGGGCCAGTCCCAGGTGGTGAAGGTGTTGTGGTAGGGCCACCAGCCATTCAGGTCTGATTCGGTCAGACCCTCCATCAGCAAGTGGGTGGGCAGGTTTATGAGCATTTGCTGGTTGTTGGAATTACGGTGTGTGACCGGAACCGGAACCCACAGCCAGTCCAGGGGAGTGGCAACCACCCCATCTTCCGAGTTTGCCACCAGAGCGCCACCGGCTTGTACGAAGGCAGCGATATCGGCCTGCCGGTCAAGTAAAGGTTGCAACAAATCGTCGGGCTGGGGATCGTTGCCGGTGAAGCCGACAAAGAGTACATCATAGTTGCTCAAATCCACGCTGGCAAAGGCAGCCCCATTGACCAGATCGTACTGCAAGCCCAGGCGATTGAGGGCATTCAGGTCTTGCGGAACGTTCAAATCGAACACCAAGAGATTGAAGAGTTGCGAGAAGGCGGAGGTGTCACCTTCGGCAGAGGTGGCAGTGGCTGTCAGGTTCGGCCCAACCAAGGCGTGACCGGCATTGAAGGCCCAAGCGCCGTTGACGTCAGCAACTGTGCTGCCTTCGAAGGTCTGGCCTTCTTCATCGGTGGTTGAGAAAATCTCGATTGTGCAATTGGCGCAGGCTGTACCGCTGGCCGTGCCGCCAACGAGACTGGAACTGGTGATGCGCGGGGACATCAGGTTGTGGTTGCCGCCATCGGCCAAGGCAATACCTTGCTGCGTATTACGGAAGATGCTGTTTTGGGTGATGGTGTTGCCAGCGCTGCTGCCATTGACTTCAACACCATGCCAGCCATTGAAGGCAATGACGTTATTCGGGCCGACTGTATTATTGTGCGCGCCGTTATAGAACGTCACTCCATTCTGGGCATTCGCATTGGGCGATCCGCTGGGAGCTGATATCGCGGAAGGATCCCGTTGAACATCCAGGATTTGCATTTGACTCGCCTGGCTGATTAGAGAATTAGGCGTAGTGGAACCACTCAGGGATGTGGGGTTAGGCAGTGCGGAATCGAAATCACTTATTTCCAGCGAATCTTGTTGCGCTTCAGCCAGGATAAAAGCATTCGGCAGGGGTATGGTGCCACTGGGATCTGTGCCAATCTTGTTCCCAAAGATCAGGTTGCCACTCGCAGAACCACCATCAATGACGATACCGCTGTAGCCACCATCGCTAAAGCCATTGCCGCTGATGACATTATTGCTGATCGTATTATCCCGCGGCGAACGATTATCCCAACCGCCTTCGCCAAAGTAGATACCATTGCGTCGGTTACCCAAGGCAGTTGTGCCTGCCGCATTTAGGCCAATATAGTTACCGTCAATCAGGTTGTTGGGGGTTTCGTTGAGCGCCAAAATGCCCTCCCAGCCATTGGCGCTGATCACATTATCGCGAATCTGGTTATCATGCGTGCCCACCCACAATTCGACACCATGCCCCAAATTACCCAGGGGGTGTGCCCCCGAAATATCCAAGCCGATATAGTTACCCTGAACCAGGGTGTAAGCCGTACCCTGCCCACCGATAAACACACCCACCCGATCCCAGTTCTCACCAATGCCGTTACCACTGATGATATTGCGTTCACCGGGTGTGTCACCGCCAATCACCGTGTATTCTGGCCCATTTTCCACCCACACACCGCTTCCTCCATTGGGGATGGCGTAAGTGCCACCGGCATCCAGGCCAATAATATTAGCCGAGACCGTGTTGCTGAAGGTTCCACCATCAGTGATTTGGACGCCATGCCATTTATTGCCGCTGATCAGGTTGCCTTCTTCGGGCGTCAGCCCGCCGATCAGGTTGTGGTTGGCGCCTCTGTTGATTTGAATGCCGCTGCCACTGTAAAGTCCTGCCGTTCCGGCCGCATTCACGCCCACATAGTTGCCGGAGATGGTGTTATAGGCTGTGTTCCAATCCCACAGGCCCATGGCATAACCATTGCCACTGATCAGGTTGCGCTCGGCTGGGGTATGGCCGCCGACCAGGTTGTGATGTGCGCCGCTGTGCAGGGAAACACCCGCTCCACCGTTGCCCAAAACCTGATTGCCCGTAATATCGGTGCCCAGCAGGTTCCCGGCCACCACATTTTCAAAGGCCGATTCGCCGTTGATGCGTACCCCTTCCACCAGGTTGCCGCTGATCAAGTTATCCGTGATGGTATTGTAGCTGCCATTAATCTGAACACCATCCTGGATATTGGGCAACGCCGAAAGGCCGCCAGGCCAGGTGCCGATTTGATTACCCGTAATTGTGTTGTCACTTGCGTCCCAATGGATTTCAATGCCACTGGCATTGTTGCTGATCACATTATCGGGACCGATAGTATTCTGGTGGGCGCGGTCTTCCACCACCACACCCTGCCCGTTCCCGACCGGATGCAGGCTGTTTAGCACGATCCAGGTTTCGGCGCGATCCGTCGAGCGTGAGATGCCCGAGGGGCTGATCATGTAAAGGGTGTGGGTCGTCGCGTAATTGGGCGTGAACAGAATGCCGGTTGCGCCTGAGTTCAGGCCACCGGGCAGCCCGCTGAAGCGCTGATTCCAAGTCAGGCCACCATCGGAGGAGCAGTAGCTCCAATCGTTCCAGCCGCCGCCATGACAGACGGTTTGGTCACTGGCGTAAGCCGGGGAAATGGCGATAAAGCGCGGGTCGCCGCGCGGCGTATCGAAGCCCGTCCAATTAGCGCCGCCATCCGTTGAGCGGTAAACCCGTCCATTATTGTTGCCCCAGGCGGTCGCAAACATGGTTTGGTCACTGCCGAAATTGGGCGAGAGGGCCAGATCGGTGAGATTGCTGTCGGGGCTGGCGAGCGAACTCCAATTCGCGCCGCCATCTGTAGATTTGTAGATCACATCATATCCAAGGGCAAACAAAGTCCCCGCCGAAGCCGCAGAGGGCGAGGCCAGAACTTTCCAGATGCGTTTATCGCTCATGCCATTATCAACACGCGCCCAGGTGACGCCCCCATCGGTGGATTTGAACACGCCGGGTCCATCGCCCAACTCCTGCCAACTCCAGTTTTCCGCGGAAGCGTATAGGGTTTGATCCACGTTGAAGTTGGCGGAGAGCGCCAGGTTACGCCGATCAATGCCTTGCAGCACGGTGCTGACCAGGCTCCAATTGGCACCGCCGTCTTGGGTGATAAACAAAGCGCCTGTTTCGGCCAGGGCATAAACGCGATTAGCATTGGCCGCGTCGGGCGGGATTTTAACGATCATAAAACGGGATTCGGTCAAGCCCTGGTTGACTTCATTCCAGGTGGCACCGCAATCCGTGGTTTTATGGATGCCGGTCGATTGGGTTGCCACATACAGGGTGCAATCTGTCGCAAAATTGGGCGACATGGCCATATCGACGGGATAAGCCTGACGAATGCCTCCCAGCCCAAAACCGAGGTAGTTTCCCTGGATGATATTGCCGGTCGTGGCAGGATTCATGATCCGCACCCCGGCGAAACCATTCGAAAAAATGATATTGCGGGCGGCCTGATCCGGGCCGCCGATCAGGTTGTCGACAGTGCCACTTTCGAGGCGAATGCCATCTTCCTGGTTGGGCAGCGGGTTTTGGCCGCTGGCATCCGTGCCGATGTAGTTGCCGCTGACGATGTTATGAGCGGTTTGCTCGTTAATCCGCATATCGAATTGAATGCCAATGGCATCGATATCGCCGGGGATTTTGGCGGTGAAGGCGGCATAGGTCCAATCTGTGACCATGCAATTGCAGTCAAGCACTTCCAGATTTCGCCAGCCGCCGCCGGTATCCCGGCCCAATATGAAGGCTGTGCCAAAGCCCAGGTTATACCAATAGCTCAACTCGACCTGGGTTCCGGGTGTTACCGTGATCCAGATCGAGCTGCTAGCCTGATAAGGATCGGGGATGGAGCCGGTTTGGGCGGCGGTATCGTAAAAGCTGCGCATCACGCCCCAAGCCGCGTTGCGGTTGAATTGGTAGCTGGCGGGGGATGAATGATAATCGCCAGTGTTGAGGCTGCGGCCAAAGGCCGGGTCATCATCTGCAGTGACCCAGTGCAGGGTGTCGCTATCGAAGCCGCTATTCGCCAGCAGGTTGGCGCTGCCATCAAAGGTGAGCGAAACATCGTCGAGGAGCGGGTCCTGGGGATAAATATCACCAACCCCGTTGATGGAGATGCCGCGCCAGGTATTCCCAGCAATGACATTACTTTCACCGGGGGTATCACCGCCAATCCGGTTATATTGGGCGCCGCCCTCAACGCGAATGCCGCCATAATTGGGCAAAGCTGTGCTGCCATCCAGGCCAACGCCGATGTAGTTGCCGGAAATGGTATTGCTCATGGTGCCCGTGCCCTGAATCACTATGGTGACACCGGCATTATTGCCAAATAAGTTGCCCTGGCCCAGCGGGCCGCTGCCCAGGCTGCGATCGCCACCGATGAGATTATTTTTCCCCTGGACAAAAATTACATCGTTCGGAAAATTGAGCCACTGCAAACCTATGATCTGGTTGCCGTCGGATTGAATCCGCAAACCAGGTTCATTCGACAAACCGCTGCCATCTAAGATCACCCCGGCGTTGCTGGCATCGATGCTGATATTTCCTTGATTCAATTGAGGTAGCTCGCTATTTAGCATAATGGTCACCGGGCTGCCGGGCGGAAAGACACTGGTATCAAAGCTGATACTATCTCCAGTGACCACATCTTGCAGGCATTGCCGCAGGGTGTCCGGCCCCGCATCGTTGATACTGGTTACCACACAAATGCTCTGCGCCCGTGAAGCCAGGGGCACAAATAAAACGACCGCTATCATTAGAGATGCGGCCAAGAAAGGAATCGAACGAATCATTTTTGGAATTATATATTGGGTTTTCATTTTGCCCTCCCAGGCATCTCATTGAAAACTGGTTCCCCGCAAACCAGATGTAAGTTGATTATAGCAAAAAAGCCAAAGCAAATATCATATCAAAACAGATCATATCTCCAGGGAAAAAAGGCAAACAGGATATCTGATTGAAGATCGGCAAATTGGCATCCAAATAATTCTTGATAGATTAGAAATTGCTGAAAAATTTGCAAGGTACTTGCTTTTTCCCAAAATATACGCGATACTCTATCTAATCAAAGAAAGGAGGTGCACCGTAAAAAATATCCAACCTTTCCAACCGCTGGCACCCTCGAGAATCAACCCAGCCTGCGGATAAGGGCGACGGTATCCCAGGAAAGTATAGNNAAACGGGTCTGCATCTTTAACTGCGCAGAATCAATTTCGATACAACCCACACTTGGGCGCAAGCACATCATGGCAAGCGCATCAACTTGGCTCGTTGATTCCATAGCCTTTTCGTACGATTGATCATTATTCTAGCTTGAATTGTTGTGATTTTAAGGCGCTGGGGGCGAAACCGATAATTCAGCATGGATCGAAAAATGTAAAAGCCAATTTGCCAAATTTGGTGGTACAGTATTTGTAATCATCGCGACGATTATGATGGACTCCGGTTTGGATTGATTGAAAAAGAGCTTCAATCCCCACAAAACGCAACAACAAAAGATCAAAATAGGAGAAAAGAAATGACTACTGAATTAGATGCAACCGAACATGAAGACAAGAAGATTGAGATGAAATACCAGGGCGGTTCTTCTGAAACCGTCTATGGTTTAGGCCTGATTGGCGCTTGGGTATATTACATCGGCCGCGCTGAAACAAATCAGGAACGAGTAAAAGGTTTCTTCAAAGGGATTGTCTGGCCTGCGTTTTTGGTTTACGAATTGTTGGAATTTCTGAATAAGGAGTGATTCGCTTCCCCATTTCCGCTACATTAATCACTTGATCAACCTGTCGTTTCCATCGCCCTCCTGGATAGGTGCGTTCGCACTGCCATTCGGGCGATGTTTATTTAGCGTCAAACTTCCACCTGGATAGCGCTGCCGCTTTCATAGCGGCGCAAACCCATGTAAAAGCTTGAAATCGCTAACCCAAGAAATACCAGGGCACCCACCAACAATTGGATCAACACCTCCCAGGTGAAACCCCGCGTAAAACTGGCCGGAAGTGCTCCCATCAACGCCGCGGGAACCAGAGTGAAAAGGATCAGCTTGGCGGTGGTATCGAAAAGGGTGATGGGGTAAATCGCAAAGGTAATCATGGCATTCACCGCGATGCCCACCAGACTGCTGGTTGTGCCGATCCAAAAGGCCAGGCTTTGCACCAGCACGATAAAGGCCACAAAAACCGTCGCAGCCAGCAGCACAGCCAGGGCAAACCGCAAAGAACTTTCGATGGTCATCTGCCCTGAAGCCGCAAAGCTCAAAATTCCATAGAGAAAATCACCCATACCGCTGGCGATGGAGCGGCTGGCCAAGGCGTGCAGCAAGACCGGTTTGGGCAGGGAAAGGTAGTAATCCAGGCGGCCGCGCGTGATGATCTCGCCCAGGGAGAAGGCATTACCAAAAAATATCGAGACCAACCCAAAAGCGCTGGCAGTGATGCCAAAGGTGACGTACATATCGGTCACGCCCCAGCCGCGCACATCCTGAAAGCGGTCGAAGAAAATCACCCAAATCATAAAATACATCAGGTTGTTGAGCATCATGCCCCCCATCTGCAACAGGAAGGAAACGCGATACTCCATCGCAGATTGCAGATTGGCTTTCCAGACGGCCAACAAAAATTTGAGATTGGACATCTTATCCGCCGTTCACCGTGAGATAGGCCAGACTGCGACGATAAAAGACCAACAATAGCAGCGACAGACCCGAAATCCAGGCCAGTTGCATACCAAAAGTGGTGGCAAAAGCAGATAGGGAGGGTTCGACNNTGCAGCCAGGCGGGATAAAAATCGAGCGGGATGAGCAGCCCACCAAAAATGAAGGCCAATTTTTGGTAAATCCACTGGAAAGCAGCCACATCTTCGACCACAAAGGCTAGGAGGCCGATCATGGCAGAGATGCAAAAGTTGAGCGTCCAGGCACCGAAGATCGTAATCAGCACCAAAGGCCAGCCCAGGGCACTGGGCGGCGGCCCCACCAGCAACCAGACCAACGCCCCGCCCAGCAGGGCATTCATCACCGCCCGGAAAATTGTCTCGCCCAAAGCATTGCTGTAATGATAGAGCAGAAAATCATAGGGTTTGCTCAAGATGTATGCAATCGAGCCATCCTTAACGGCCTCGGAGATCGTATCCCCCAGGCGCGGGCGGCTGAGTTCGATGGTNNCCAAATCAGCCGGGGTGCTGCGAGTATCAAAAGCCAGCTTGACGCCATAGCGTCCCACTTTGAGCGTTTCCATGCCCTCCACGTTGAAATCTTGGGGCACTTCCCCGGCATAGCGCACCTCGACTTTTTTATGAGTTAAGAATTTGCGCTTCAGAGTGGAAACTTTATCGCGGTAGACGATTTGGCCATGATTGACGATGATTACGCGGTGGCAAAGCGCTTCAAGATCGCTGGCATCGTGCGAAGTCAGCAGCACACCCACATTTTCCTCGGCGCTCATGGTGCGGATGGCGTCTCGAATATGCTGTTTGGCNNCAGCATTTTGATGGTGGTGGATTTCCCCGCGCCGTTAGGGCCGATAAAACCCAACAATTCGCCAGATTCCATCTCGAAGGATAGGTCACGCACGGCTTCAATGGTGGAATATTGCGGCTTGAAAAGGGCACGCAACGATCCGCCCATTCCCGCGGCTTTGCGCTTGGAGCGGAAGTTTTTTTGCAGGTGCGTGACGCAAATGGCGGGCATTTTGAGAGCAATAGCTTGAGATTTGAGCGTCAGCTAGCTATCCCAATCAGTTGGGGCGCTGTGAGCGGGCCAAAATCGACATTGACGCGGGAATCAACGTAAACCTGCCCGTCTGCGAAGCGAAAATCGAGGGTGATGGTGAAAGGGGTTTCGTATTGGCACAAAGTCAGGGTAAAGGTGTCGTCTGCGCTCCAGGTACCGCTAGCGGCCACTTTGCGAGGCACGGGTTGGGGCTGGATCAGCGTGCGATGCAGACTGGCGACACCGTCTACCCAACGCTCCCGGCCAAATTTCAAGTGGTGGGTGCCCTGGATTTCACCGCCACCGAGCAATTGATAAGTGAGCGTGTCGTTGTTGAAATCCAGGCTGAGGGATTGCAGGGTGAGATGATTCGGCTCGAAGGTGAAAGTTTGCCCCGATACCTGCGCGGCCTGCGGGCTGGAATCCGCACCCTTGGGTGGAACCAGCTGCAAACCCCGGAGCGTGATCGCCAGATTTTGGGCGGCAACAGCATCCCCAGGCAGGGCGGCAGCCCCCATCGCTGCCAATAATTTCTCCCAAACCAGATCCAAAATGGGCTGCATCTCAGCCACACCCGCAGTGATCGCCAAAACAGCGTCTTGCTCGGGCATGACGATACAAAACTGGCCGAAAGCGCCATCGCCGCGGTAGCTGGCAGCAGGACGGCAGCGCCAGAACTGATAACCGTAACCTTGTTGCCAATCCGGATTAGGCTCTGCCTCATTGGGAACTTGTTTGGCGGAGGCCGCTGCCACCCAATCCGCGGGGATCAATTGCTGCCCCTGCCACTGACCTTTTTGCAGATAAAGCTGGCCAAAACGGGCGATGTCTTCAGTCTTGATGTTCAGGCCCCAACCACCAAAATTGACCCCATTAGGGTGGCTCTCCCAAACCGCGCCTGCAATGCCCAGGGGTTCGAACAGGCGCGGGGTGAGATATTCCACCAGGGTTTGGCCGGTCAGTTTTTGCACGATAGCCGCCAGCATGAAGCTGGCCCCGCTGTTATAAACAAAATAGGTACCCGGTTCGTGTTCCACCGGCAAACCGAGGAAGGTTTTAATGGGGTCAGGCGTNNACCATGATGGCTTCGGTGGTATCAAGATGGTGCCCCGTAGACATGGAAAGCAAGTGGCGCACCTGCATGGCAGCCAGGTTGATGCTGATTTCTTGGGGAGCATCTTGGGGAAAGAACTTGAGCAGCGGGTCTTCGACCGTGAGCAGACCCTCGGCCACGGCCAAACCGACCGCGGTGGAGGTGAAGCTCTTGCTTAGGGAATAGAGCATGTGGGGGCTTTCCGGCCGGTAGGGATGCCACCAGCCTTCGGCCACTACGCATCCGTGGCGCAGCAGCATGAAACTGTGCAGGGACTCGATATTTTGCTCGGCAGCTGTGATGAAATCTTGGATAACCTGCGAGGGGATACCCTGGCTTTCGGGGGCGCTGCGAGGGAAGGGTTGAGCGGTCATAGGGTTACTCCATACTCCTGGTAAGCGAACCGGGAGCCAATCCCCGGGGGCTTTTTGCATCCGGGGGAATAGGTTTGTTGAGATAGGAAGAGAAGGCAGCAGGAAACTGTGCCATTCTAAAGGGTGCGAATATAACGGAATTGCTTGTACCCGGGCGGATCGGCGTTGATGGCCTGATCCACAGTCACATGGAGCAGGGCGGGTTTGCCCGAGGCCACCGCCCGTTCCAGCGCGGGAGCGAGTTGATCTACATCGTCAACTTTTTCGCCGTAGCAGCCCATTCCCTGGGCGATCAAATCATAACGCAATTGATTAGAAAGATCGACGCCATGCTGCTGCTCCGGCGGGTAGCCCTGAAAGGTGTAGGCGCTGCGCTCCATGCCCCAGCCATCATCTACTGCAACAATCACAACCAATGGAATGTTTTCGCGCAAAGCTGTTTCCATTTCCATGAGGTTGAAGCCCGCGGCACCATCACCCGTGATGCAATAAACCTGACGTTCCGGGTTGGCAAGTTTAGCGCCGATGGCAAAAGGTAAGCCAGTTCCCAGAAATCCCATTTTGACAGAATAAAGAAAACTGTTGGGTTCCGTGATTTGATTGTACGCCACGCCCCACAAGGTGGTGTTGCCGCCATCCAGCACCGAAATGGCATCGCTGGGGAAGAAAGTGCGCGCCCCAAAAACCATTTGCCCGGGATTCAGCCCGTAGGTGGGCTGTGCCATGATGTATTGCATGCCTTCCATCATGGTTTGCTGGGTGAGTTCACGATAACGAGAGAGATTGGGCATTTCGGCACGCGGCGGGGTTTGAGCTTTGACTTCCGCTAACAAAGAGGTTAGCGCCGCTTTCGCATCCGCGACGATGCCCAAATCTACGGGACGATTCAAACCAATACTGGCGGGATCAGCATCAATCTGGATGGTTTTCTGCCTGAAAGGATCGCCCCAAGCGGGCGGCATTCCCCAGCCATCATATTCACCCAAGCGTGATCCCACCACCAAAACGACATCGGCTTCATTGCGCGCCAGAGCGGAAGCCTGCATATCAAACAAAAAGAAATAATGCGGATGATCTTCGGGGACCGCACCGCGCGCGCCCATGCTAGTACTCATCCCCGCGGCGAGGTGATTTCCGAGAGCGACAAATTCGGCAACGGCATCCGCCCAGAGCACACCCTTCCCAGCGTGCAAAAAGGGACGCTTGGCATTGGTAAGGATTTCGGCCGCTTGCTTGATCCAGGCAGGGTCACCCGAGCCCATATTAATCATGCGATAATTTGATGAAGGATAAACGGGAGCTTTATTGGCATCGATTTTCATGCCGAGAAATTCATCGGGAATAGCGATAAAGGCTGGGCCGGGCCGCCCGGTTAGCGCGGCGCGGAAGGCGGCCCGCAGCATTTCCGGCAGGCGCTCCGGCTGGCGTACGAGGGCGCTGTATTTGGTGATGGGTCTGGCCATCTCGACCAAGTCTGTGGCTTGCCAGGCACCGCCTCGGTCAGGGTCAGTGGTCAGGCGGCGGCGCGTGCAAGCAATGGCGATGATGGGATGACCCTCCGCGTAGGCACTGGAAACACCCGCCAGCATATTGGCACCCCCAGGGCCAGGGCTACCGATCACCACGCTGGGCTTGCGGCTGATGCGGGTATACCCTTCGGCCAGATGGACTGCGCCCTCTTCATGGTGGCAATTGATATGGCGGATGCCGTAGCGGGGCGCTTGCGCCGTAAAGGGGATGTGCGAGCCATCAATGATGCCGAACATCATTTCAATGCCCTCGGCTTGCAAGCATCGGGCCAGCAGTTCACCAACGGTAATTTCAGACATGGGGTTCCTCCTCGAAATTTTTGTGAATGTGTGCGAGTCATGAGTAAGTTAATCAAAGAATGGGAGCATCCTTCGACAAGCTCAGGATGCGGTTTATCTTCAAATACGCGCTTCAGCAAGTTCAGTGTGCTAAAAATCCACTGTTCAAGTCTTTATCGATCAATACAAATCCTTCGTGAATTGTATTGAAAAAAAATATATCAATCCAAAAGTTTTTGGGCACGCAACCAGACTTCAGTGCGCCGCATCCCTTCATCCAAATCAATCATAGGCTGCCAACCCAATATGCGATGAGCTTTGCGGTTTGAGACCGTGGTTTTCTTCGAGAGCATTTCCATAGCGCCGCGCCCTAATTCGGTTGGTTTGCCCAGCAAGGAGAAGATGGCGCGACCGATTTCCGCAATGGCAATGGCCGTGGAAGTGCTCAACATGCGTGGGGTGCCTTTGCCCAACATACGATAATAGTAACCAAAGAATTGCTCACAGGTCACGGTGTTCTCCCCACCCAGGATAAAGATTTGCCCGATGCCAACATCCTTTTCGGCGGCGAGCATTACGCCCTCCACCAGATCATCAATATAAATCGCCCGGAAAATCCCTTGGCCGTACGCCGGTAACAGAAACATGCCTCTTTTGATCATTTGCACCGGTACCATCGTCCAGGGCCGCGAGCCGGGGCCATAAATATCGGCGGGGCGAATAATGGTACAGCCGATCTCCCCCGCGGCGTGGGCGGCCAATACAGCCTGTTCGCTGGCGATTTTGGTATCTACGTAGGGATTGCCCGTGGGCATTATCGGGGCACTCTCATCGGCCTGATCTTCCACGATAAAGCGCATAGCGGCCAACGAAGATAGATGAACAAAACGCCTGGCACCCGCCAAAATAGCCGCATCCAAAACGCGGCGCGTGCCTAACACATTCACGCGCCAGGCTTCAGCATGAGTCACATTGTTGGTGACGATGGCGGCTGTGTGGATCACCAGATCACAGTCGTTAAGCTGCGCTTGCCATTCTGCGGGGCGGGATACATCTCCGGCAATGGTACCACTCTCCGGTTCCGGGCGCACGTCTAAGCCACACACCTCGACACCAAGTTCGCGGTAACGCTTCATCAGGGCGCGTCCCACAAATCCCAGCGATCCGGTGATAAACACTTTACGGTATTGAGTTTGTTCCATTTTATTTTTGATCGCCCAGGCGCTGCTGGCGAATTTGTGCCAAATGTTTCATCCCACGTTTTTTCATCGGCTCGTAGAGCAAGAGCATCAACGCAGGGTTGATGTGATTGAGCTTGGCCAGCCAGCCGCGCCAACGCGGCAGATTGATCTCTAAGGGTTGGTCACGCATCGCTTTCCAGAAGGCTTTTTCCAAATCGACAACGCTGAGGATAGCTCCGGTATACGTGAGGGCGACTTCATCACCCCCGCTTTCGAGGTGCTTCTGCATAATGGGGGTATCCACCAGATCGGGGGAAATCACCGTGACTGCAACGCCTTGCTTGCGCCATTCAATGGCGGCGGCTATCGAGGCGTTGCGCAAACCACCCTTCGCGGCTGAGTAAAGTGAGTTCCCCGGTGTGGGCGATAACCCTGCCAGGGAGGCCACGTTGATGATCTGCCCGAAGCCTTGCTTCAACATGACTTCGCCGATCAATTTCATGCCAATTAGCGGCCCTTTCAGATTGACATCAATCACCCAATCGATATTTTCGTGAGGTTGATCCAGAAAAAAGGCCGGTCGGCCACCGCCAGCAATGTTGAACAAAAAATCTATTTGGCCAAAATGGTCTAACGTGTCATCAGCAAGATTTTGCCACTGTTCGAGCAAACGAATATCCAGGGCATGCAGGCGCACAAATTCGGTCGGTGAAAATGCCTGGTGCAACCCTGCTTGATTAACATCCGCGAGAATCAGATGATATTTATCGGGCTGATTCAAAAGCACAGTGGCCCAATGCCTGCCAATGCCGCTGGCAGCTCCAGTGATGATAGCGGTTCTGGCGGTCATACGTTTTGGATTAATCGGTATGTGGATCGGCGATCGGCGTTGCCATTTCTCGGGCTTTCTTTTCATTAACCAGGTTCATCAGAACCCAGCCGACAATCAAAAAGAAGGCGATTGAAAAAATTGCCAGGCGATGGCCGGATTGCTCGGCTAGCGTTATATCCTGTCCATGGGATTGGTACCACAAGGTTGCTTCGGCCGCCAGCCAGCCAAATACGGCAGGGCCAATAAACGAGGAGGTACGACCGGTGAGGGCAAAAAAGCCAAAAAATTCACCGCTCTTGCCGGGTGGGCTAAAAGTGGCAACCATCGCCCGACTCACCGATTGTATGCCTGCCATAGCAACGCCGACCACTGCACCGATAATAAAAAATTGTGTTTGATTCTGCGCGAAATACAATGAAATCACGCATAAGACCATCAAGGCAATCGAAAGCGTGAGTGAACGCTTACCGCCATAGCGATCTTGCAAGTTTCCGAAAATTAGCGCACCTAAAACATTCATGGCCTGCACAATGATGAAGAAAATAATCAGGCCAGTTTGATCCAAACCGAACAGCACCGCGCCTAAAATAGCCGCAAAATCGAGGGCAATAATTACGCCTTCATTGTAGATCAAGTAGGCCAGCATAAATTTTAGGAACTCATTGAAACCGCGCGCCGCTTTGATGGTTTCCCGCAATTGCTTAAAGGCGATGCTGAGGTAGTTTTCACCGGGCGGCAATTTTTGCGGCTGGGCACGCTCAGTGAGCCATAAAAAGACCGGTATTGCTGCCAGTGCAAAGAAGATCGCCGTAACGACCAGCGAGCCGCGCACCACCAAGAGATTACTTTTTGTTAGCAGGATAGGCGGGAGGATCATCAAAAGGATCACAATACCACCCGCAGAACCAATGGCCCAGCCTGTGCCCGCGATGCGTCCCATTTCTTCGGGCGCGGCGATTTCAGGCAGCAAAGCATCATAGAAAATCTGAGCAGCGCGATAGCCGATCTCAGCGAGTAAGAAAAACCCTACTGCCAGCGCAATCGTGCCTTCAGTTGTGAAATAGAGCAGTGCTGTAAAAAGAACTGAAAGTACGGTAAAGAAAAAGAGAAAGCGTTTCTTCGCACCGGAGTAATCGGCAATGGCCCCCATAATTGGTGCAGCGATCGCAACGATGATCATGGCGACCGAAATGGTCAACCCCCACAAGCGCGAACCCTCTGCGCCGCCAACTACCTGTTTTTGGAAATAAGCCGCATAGACCGCCAACAAAACCACGGAGGCGTAGGCGGAATTCCCAAAATCGTATAGATACCAGGCTACGCGCTCTCGACGCGTAGATATACCTTGCTGAGGCACGTTTGTCATCTTCCCATTCTCCTTTGGCGATGCAAGTAGTCCCAGCCTACTACTTGACAATTGAGGGAATTCAGACCCTGAGGGCTGGCTCAGGAGACAGTTATTGGGTTGGGAATGGGAGAAGTATATCACGACGCGCAGCAGGGCTGCCCAAAAATTGGGCAGCCCTGCTTTGGTTGGTTTTCAGTTTAGTATTTTTAGGGGAGACCAAAAGCGTAGAGCTTATTATTGGGTGTACCAATACCGAAATTGCTATAACCGGAGCCCCAGAAAAGCATGCCACCGGAAATGGAAGCACCCGACAGACAAGAACCTCCACTGGCAAAATCCCATAACACTGCTCCCGTAGCCGCGTTCAGGGCATACATGTGGCCTTGCGGATCAAGCGAACAGCCAAATACCAATCCGTTGGCTGTTGTCACTGGCCCAGAGGTGCTGCCCCCAGAGGGAGGTGTGGTTTGCCAAAGTATCGCTCCGGTCACCGCATCCAAGCCGCTCCAGACACCATTGGTAGTGATAGCACCCCCAGGAAGAGTCCATGGAACGTAATTACTATTGGCATTGGCCGTGTAGATACGCTCACCATCAACCGCTGAACCCCACTGTAAACCGCCAGCCGTACCACCAGGCCCGGCCTGGCTAACCCAAACCACTGCGCCAGAGTTAGGATCAAGCGCCCAATATTGACCGCTCTTCTGTCCTGCACCTACTAAATCACGAGGTTTGCCTTTGTCGTTAAGTTTTACTGTGAACAGGGCCGGAGCCTGCCCAAAATCATAATCCGGACCAGCAGGATCGGGACAGTTGGATCCATCACCAAAGAAGGGGATACAATCAACCGTCCAGGCGTCATACGGAATTGCGCGGGTGGCCCAACGGATAGCACCCGTTTTCATATTAAGTGCCAAAACACTATCAAAATGATCATCTGCGGGTATGCAAGCTGCTTGCGCATTTGGATCTGAACCAGCCAAAGATACACAATCTAGCACCGATTGGGGTACAGAGTAATTATTACCCGTTGCAATGTAAACTTGACCGCGTTTAGCGTCAACAGCCGGGCTGCTGCCCCATACGGCGTTACCGCTAAATCCATCTGGCGCCATGTAGGTTTTCCAAAGAATAGCACCCGTCTTGAGATCGAGAGCTAGCATACTTCCTCGAAACGAGCAACATACATAACCCGGGACAAATGCGGATAGCGCTTCTTCCTGTGAAGCTACCCCCACGAAAACCCGGCCATCAAACACGGTCGCGGATTGGGTAATGATAGCTGCCGGATGCGAATCAGCCACCGTGCTCCACACGAGAGCACCTGTAAATTTATTGAATGCCAGAACCTTTCCACCACCGCCGAATGGCCCTTGGGTGCCAACAATTACCAAATCATCAGTAACTGCGGGGGTAGCTCTTGCCTTATCCCCAGGCACACCAGAAGCAGCGGAAATACTTGTACTCCAGAGTAATTGACCTGTAGTTCGTTCTACTGCGTACAGATTACCTGCCCAATCGGGGAAGTAAACGGCATCAGTGTCAACCGCGGGCGTGGCTGAAACATCACCCCCGGAGGTGAACACCCATTTTGGGGTGAGATTACTCACATTCGAGACACTCAATGTATGCTCGGATTCCTGAAATCGGGTATTTTGTCGGTTCCCACCTGCTGAAGTCCATACATCACCCTGAGATGCCTGAGCAAGGGTATTGCTCAACAATCCTACAACAATAACCCCTACAAAAATACTTAAAACCTTGCCTACTCTATTCATTTTTTGTATCCTTTCAGCTATAAAATTGGATTGACCAGTAAATCTTACAAACTTCCGTAAAGAGTCGCTTACACGACACATTTACACAAAGGAAGAAAACAATTTAACAGAAACACCCCGCTTTGGTATTTGGAAAATGATAACTATATCGGGGTAAAGTAGTTGATATCTGCGTGTCAAACATGCAATAAAGAATCATCTTAGATGGCTGCATCATATGGCCTTTACATATCTCTTCGTAAAGTCAACATCATTGAGAGAAATTTGTTATAATTCGGATAATTACGATCTATTTTATCATTAATATAAATTAGATCAGTGGTTTCGAACATATTCACATAAACTGTTAATTATGTACGGGATAAATCAAAAAATTTCCCCAATCAAAATTCTATGGCTTCTGATGCTACACGAACATAAAACAGCACCGATGCGTAAATGAGGTTGGATTCTCACTATGAATAAGCACCCCTGCTAATGGTTGTTTACCTGTGACCCGTGTTACAGATGCTTTACAATAAACGCAAAAATGATAGGAGCAAAGCTATGGATGTGAATCAATTAATGGTATGGTTATTTGGCGGTGGCACGATTTTGATCGTAATTGTATCTATCGTGCTTTCCATTCTATGTGCAATTGTGCCCATTGCGCTCATAATTTGGTTCCTCTACAGTCGGAAACAAAAAGCCGATACCGTGCGAGAAGCCAGCCAGACCTGGTTGGTAACCAATGGAAAAGTGATCAAATCGCGGGTTGAGGTATCAGGTGGAGAAGTTACCAGTGTGCATCCAAGAGTGATCTTCGAATATGAGGTTCAAGGCAGAGTCTATCAAAATGATCAGATCCGGGCTGGAGATAAATTCTGGGCAACGGGATCAAGTCAGGATGCCTATCAGACCATCGATCGATACCCGGAAGGATTGGATGTCAGGGTGTATTACAATCCGGCAAACCCCGCTGAATCAGCCCTGGAAAGGTGAGCCGGGCCATTGAGAAATCAAGTTGGTTTGCTGAAATCTAAAGCGCTACCAATTTTTAGAAATTGTTTTAATAGGGCTTGGCATTCCTAATTTTTTAGGCAAAACAGCGGCACTGGCTTGCTAGTGCCGCTGTTTTGCCTAACACTGTCATCAATTATCCGCGCCGCTTACATCTTGAGAGCTAGTGGATGTTGTCGCTTTTGTGATGGCTGTAACTTTTTCCATCACGTTTTGCCAATCGAAAATTTCAACTCCAATTGTTGTGCAACCATTCAGCTGTTTTGTCGATTGGAACTTGGTTGGCAAACTTCACCATCTCCGGCACCTTTTTTACATCATCCAACGGTATGAAGACACCTGGTGGAAACGAAGGTGCCAAACGGTGATATTGATTGCCCAAGATTTGTTTGCACTGGTAATCCGCGATTCCGACAACACCATCCAGCATCAAGTTGATCAGGGGTTTTACCCATTGAGCATAGCCCCAATCCAATCTTTTCTTCTGGATATAGGTCATGGATGTGCCAGTTCCCAAAGAGAGCAATACCACATCATCAAAAGGCACTCGATTCAGATTGCGTTTATCTTGGGTTTGAGCGAGCGCGCACATGCTAGGATTATTGGCAAACACCCCGCCATCAATAAAGCCATCTACAGATGGAAAATAAGTGGGTGCAGCGCTGGTGTATAGACCTACTTTGTAGGCTAACTGTTCGTTATCATTCCCCTCCCCGGGCAGATTATGAAACAGTTTGGGTTTCCAGGAGCGCTCGCTGGCATTAGCCGCCTCATTGTCCAGGTCAAAAGATGTGATGATTACACTATATTTGAGTTCTCCCAGGGTGGTGTTTTGAAGGATTTTCTTCAATTCCCGGCCTAGCTTTTTGTTATCATATTCCGCGCCGATGATGGTTGCCAAATCAAATATATCGTCTAGCAAAGAATCATCAAAGACATCTTTGCCCTTTTTCTCATATAAATCTCGGAGCACTTGCAAATCCAGGCCTTTTGCGATCGCCAGGGCCAGCAGACCTCCGGTTGAGGTGCCAGCAACCAAATCTACCTGATCCAACCAATTTGCCAATCCCGGTTTCTGGCTTAACCTCTGCAACATGATGACGGTGATTAAGCCACGAATCCCTCCCCCATCCAAAGAAAGAATGCGGTAAGTCAACAGATTCTCCTTTCACTACTAACAAACCAAAACCAGGTGTTACACATCTAAAGCACCCGTCCAAGTTTCATAGGCTCTCCCTTTGCGTTCATCTTCTCGATAGAAACCCAAATAGCTCATCGAATTATGCATGATGAAACTGCGTTTCTTCGGCTCTGCGACCCCAAGTTCGTGCAGCGGATGCCAAGTCCCCGAATTGATATAGACCTGTTCTAATGGTTTCCCATCTTTAGAGACTGTCCGAAGCGGAACGACTTTGAAACCATGCGTGTGTCCAAAAACCACAAACCGGGCATCTTCAGATTGATAAGCGGCCTCTTTGGTGGCGTTCTCGTCAAAACCAAATTCACCCGCGCCACTAATCGAAGCTTGAAGATGGATCAGCCGATCGGCAATGGGCGCGAGATCGTCGAGTTTCTCAAGCGATAAATGCTTTAAACCCTTAAAGGCCAACTCCAATTTGTCTACGATATCGAAACCGCGTTCATCGAGTTCGGAGAGAATATCTGCTTTCAAAAAGTTATCCAGAAGGTTTCGCCAAATCTCATTGATTGCATCTTTTTGGTGTTCGCCCACATGATGGCGCGCGAGCAAACTGGCAATCCACACTGGAGTCATTGTAGATGGACGAATGCTGCCCATCTCTGCTAAAGCCTCGTAAAACTCATCCGGCAATTGATTGCCTAACTTGGCCTTAATCAAGCCTGGAATGGGGTTAAACAACTCCACAACAATAGCATCCCCCAGGCTGGAATAATTTCTGCCTTTGCGCTTGACATAATTGAAGGGATCATAAATATCACCATGCCGAGCCGTTACTTTATGCTGATTAAAAATGGACTGGATCACTTTGGACTCACTGGCATCATGGGGAAAGGGAGTTGCCGGATTTTTCAAGCCCATCTGTTGGATTACCTTCCCTCGGATGCGATCATAATCCGGGCCGGGAAGGTGGAAGTACCAATCGTGGTTTCCGTTCATGTAGTGGATATTAACTTTAACATGCAATCTTTTATCCGATTGTGGGTCGCGAGAAACCCTAGAATCAACTTTGTTTGTTTTGGTCGCTGGGGGCAAGGTAATCGCAGAGCCATCCGCCAAACTACGGAAAACACTCAATGTTTCCGCATTTTGCACAAGAATGCCATCAACAATTTTCTCAACTTTTTGAATTAGAGCGGGATCATTCGGATCCATCCACGGCCTGGCAAACCCAGGTTGGCCTTTCTCTTCATCGTTCCAATGCGTAGACCGAAGCAAATCGAAAATATCACCCAACAAAACCAGATCAAATTCCTCAATCGGTTGATATATATCCCCATCCCGTTTGGAAGCATCATAAGCCATATCCGCCAGGCGTTCTCTGAAAACCCTGAAAGCTCCTGACGAAATCCGTAAACCCGTGGTGCCATCCGTCAAGTGTAAATCACTTACGATCACTAACATAATTTTCCTCCGAATGAAAATACTAAAAATCGTCAACATGGTTTCAAGCTTTTCCCCTTTAAACAAAAAACCGCTCTCAAATTTCAGCGGTTTCATAGTAAGGCTTCATGTTGACTCAGACATCAAAAGTGTGTCTGATCACCGCCAATGAATTGCGTCTATCCGAAAGCACGCTTTTAAATTATACAAAGCATTTCCCGAAAAGCAACTTTGTGACTAATTTCACTTATTGTCTTTCCAAGGCAGGCGCGCCGCCATGTCAGTGACCGTGTAATCCCCTTGGATTTCGATCCGGCTGAGATAAAACATGGTGCCCCAGGTATGTGTGGCTGAAGCGCCTAACCCCATCCCGGCGCGATAACCATAATCCTGAACTTTCTGTGCCAAATAAGGGTCGATTGTGCCATAAGGATAAGCGAAGGTCTGCACTTTGATTCCCAGGGCATCTTCAATATCCAGTTTGGATTGCAGAATTTCATACTGAGCAATGCTGTGATCGAGGGTCAAATCACTATGGGTGTAACTATGGCTGCCAATTTCCCATCCAACGGCGAGCATTTCTTTCAACTCCGGCACATGGGCAATATTGGTGCCGCTATTCAGTCGGTTCGCTACGATATAGAAGACTCCCGGAAAACCAAATTCTTGCATAATCGGAAAGGCATTATCATAGATATTACGATTACCATCATCGAAGGTAATCACAATCGGCTTTTCGGGTAGTTCGGCCCCCTTGATGAGCGCATCAAGTAGCAGAGAAATCGGAATGGCGGTATAGCCCCAATCGTGTAGCGCCTGCATTTGGGCGCGAAAATCGGGGACAGAAACATAATAACGACTATACGAAACGTCCCCCTCTACGTGGTGATAAAGCAAAATCGGCACCGTGACCTGCCCCGGTTCGTTATAAATCCAGGTGGGAGTCAACGTGGGTACGGGTGTATTCGTTGGTGAGGGAGTCACCGTGGGACTGGGTGTGAGCGTGGGGGTTTCGGTGGGGATAGGCGTCGGTGTAAATGTTGCCGGTTGAAAAGGTGTTTCGGTCGGCTTATCACTGGCGGCAGCCAATACAACTTCAGCGGAAGCACCCCCAACCTCCGTTTGAGCTTTCGGCGCGGCGATCCCGCTGCTGCAAGCTGTCAGCAAAAATCCAATCATCAAGAATAAAACGTGATAATGTTTCATAAAATCCAAACCCTGGCTTTGCAATTCGCTTTCTTTCTAAAATAACACCACTTCCACCATTTCACCAGCCGCCAGGCCGGTGGCATCGGAGACTACACGCACCAGGCCATCGGCCCGGGCCAGGGTGAAGATCAAATTGCTTTTGCCGAACACCGGATCAGCCTCCCAACCACGCGAACTTGCCAGCAGGCGTACCGGCACCCACTCTTCTCGCCCCGATTCGGAGGCCAGGTTGACCAACAATTGAGCGTTCACCGCGGCCCGCGGGCGCGCCGGATCTTCACCAAGTAGTGATTTTACCACCGGGGCCACGAACATTTCCACATTCACCAAAGCGCTCACGGGGTTGCCGGGCAAACCGATCACGGGTTTGCCTGCGCAAACGCCTAAAATCGTGGGCTTGCCGGGGCGGATATTCACCCCATGCACCAGCACGCCGGGCTGCCCCAATTCAGCGATGATCTCTGCTGTGAGATCACGCACGCTAACAGATGAACCGGCGGTGATCACCACCACATCGCACTCGGCGTGGGCGCGGCGGGCCGTCTTCAGCATGGCTGCGCGCGTATCGGGGATGATGCCATAGTGGATTGCTTCGCCGCCGACCTGCTGAACCACCGCCGCCAAAGTGAAAGAATTGACATCCCGAACCTGGCCCGAAAGTGGTTGCTGCTCCGGAGGAATCACCTCATCCCCAGAGGAGAGAATCCCCACCCGAGGTTTGCGCGCCACCATCACCGTGGTGAAACCCAGAGCCATCAACCCGCCGATCTCGGCCGGGCGCAGCCGCCGCCCCGCGGGGATAACTTCTTCGCCCAGTTTGACATCTTCGCCGATTTTGATCAGGTTTTCGCCCACGGCCACAGCGCGCAAAACTTCGACTTCATTTTCGCGCGCACTTTGGGTGTTCTCGACCATTACAACCGCATCCGCACCTTCGGGGAGCATCCCGCCCGTGTGGATCAGAGCGCACTGTGCCGCACCCAGCCGCAAATCGGTGGCCTGTCCCATGCACACCTCACCAATCAGGTTCAGATAAGCCGGAAGCGATTCGCTAGATCCGTAAGTGTCGGCGGCACGCACGGCAAAGCCATCTACGGTGGAACGGCGGAATTCGGGCAAGGGGTGGGGTGCCAAAACCGGAGAAACGGTCACCCGCCCTAGGGCTTGTGCGGTGTTCACTTCCTCGGGAACGGGATGTACTTCAAGGTGGGATAAAAGCCGTTTAAGGGCTTCATCCGGCGGGGTTAAGTTCAAGAATTCGGTCATTTTTTGGTTTCAGGTTGCAAGTTACAAATACGGGGAGTTAGTAGGTCCAAAATGAAAAAGTCAACAAGTAGGTGGTAAGGCCAAAGCCCAAAACGGCCAGCCAGCCCAGTAAATTCCAATTGGGCTTGGCTCCGGCGGCGATGCGCGTCATGTACCAGAGTTGGAAAAGGCCCAAGGGCAAGGATAACAACGCCGGAAGCCCTGCCGACAAAGGAAAGCCAAAAATCATGGCAACGCCGAACAACAGGTAGGCAATCAAAATCAACAGGTTGTGCAGCGTCATGCCGCGCTCCCAACCCAAACGCACGAGCAGAGTGAGCTTTTTGAATTTCAAGTCGGTGGCGTAATCGGGGAGTTCGAAGGCCAGCATCATGGCCAGGTGTAAGGCGATCAGGGGGAAGGTGCTCATGGCCACCAGCCGGTGCATTTCGCCGGTTTGCAGAACAAAAGCCAGGGCTGGCACCAGACTGGCGACCACCACAGAGGTGGTCAGCTCGCCATAACCCGATTCAACCAGGCGCACAGGCGGCACAGAATAAAAGAAGGCCCCGAAGAAAATCAGGAGCATCACCAATAGGGCAATCGGATTCAGATTAGTGGCCCGCATCAGCATGACGGTGAAGGAAGTGGCAGCAGTCAGGGTGGCGATTCCGGCCCAAAGCGCAATTTCACGTGGCAGGCCATCTTTGCCGAGCGCGCCGCTGCCCCCGGAAAAAAGGGTACGATTGTTATTGGCAGCATCGGCGAGGGAATCAAAATATTCGTTGAAATAATGGGTTGAGAGTTGCAGAGTGGTCACCCAGGCTTGCCCCAGAAAGTAGATACCCCAATCGAGGGAAAACCCCAGATACCGGGCAATCCCCATGCCCAAGAGATACACCAACGCCGCGCCCAATAAAAAAAACGGACGCGATAAGCGGATAAACAGGCGCAGCGCTTGAATGGACATGGCTTGGTTATTATACTGTGTTCGAGAGGGCTGTTAGGTGAGCACTTTCTTAAGAAGCCAACACCTTGCGAATATCTCTTTGGTGAATTTGATTATGACGATATAAAAGTTTGAGCATATCTTCGACCGGAGCCACCCCCAACCAGGGATGGCGACCCTGTTTGGCTAAATCCGCATCATCCATCTGAAAAATCAGTTCGATGGTTTCAGCGCGCCGTTCTCCAAAGCGCTGCAACACCATTTCAATGGGCAATTTGGAAAAACAATTGACTTCACGCTCGTTAAATTTATCCATATCAAAATCTTCAGGCACGCCCGGCAAGCCCTGCAAAATATATTTGATCAAACGCGCAATCGAGGCCTCTGTGACCACAAAATGCCCCAAAATTTGAAACACGCTCCAGTTGGCACCCTCGGTGTAAACCTGAACATACCATTGATCACCTTCGATCGACTGGAAAAATTCCTGCGTTTTCAGTGCCGATTCATTCAAACGCTCGACTAGCTTTTGGCATTGGGGATTAGAAACGGGGGTTGGGAGAGTTGTCATTAAATTTCACCTGTAAGATTTATTTTCTCAGTCTTCATGGCCCGAAAAATGCAATACGCGCATGGCATTGGCAACTGCCATCAGGGCCACGCCCATATCGCCGATCACCGCCATCCACATATTAGCGATCCCAGCCACGCCCAAAGCAATAAACACAATTTTGATGAGCAGCGCCAGGGTGATATTTTGCCACACAATCGCCCGTGTGCGGCGGCCAATTTTAATCGCTTCGGCGATTTTTGCGGGAGAATCCGTCATAATGACCACATCAGCAGTCTCAATGGCGGCCTGCGACCCTAAAGCGCCCATAGCGATGCCTACATCCGCTCGGGCCAACGCGGGTGCATCATTGATGCCGTCGCCCACAAAGGCCAGCGCGCCTTGTCGGCCTTTGAGCGCCATCATCTGTTCGACTGCACGAACTTTATCTTCGGGCAGCAATTCGGCGCGGTAATCATCTACATCCAAAGCCTGCGCCACTCGAGCCGCGGCGGACGCCACATCGCCGGTAAGCATCACAATGTGATCCACCCCGGCTGCGCGTAAATCCCGCATGGCCTGGGGCGCATCAGGTTTCAACTCGTCAGCGATCACCAAATATCCGGCGTGTGCCCCATCCACCGCCACATGCACCACCGTTCCGCCTACTTCGCATAATTCAAAATCGTGAGCCACCTCCNNTTTCGCCATAGGCCTCCCGAATGGATTGGGCAATCGGATGGTTTGAACCGGCCTCGGCCTGCGCGGCCCAATACAGCAAATCGGTTGCGGTGTAACCGTTGCGCGGTTCCACTTGCGTCACCCGAAAAACACCTTGTGTCAGCGTGCCAGTTTTATCAAAAACCACTGTGCGCACAGCTGCCAAAGTATCGAGATAATTCGATCCCTTCACCAAAATTCCACGGCGTGAAGCGCCTCCAACTCCGCCAAAATAGCCCAGTGGGATGCTGATCACCAGCGCGCATGGGCATGAAATCACCAAAACCACCAAAGCGCGATAGAGCCAATCGGTAAAGGCAGCTCCAGTAAACAGCGGCGGCAAAATTGCCACGGCCGCAGCCACCCCCACCACAATCGGCGAGTAAACCCGCGCAAATTTGGTGATAAATTTTTCGGTTTTGGCTTTGCGGCTACCGGCGTTTTGCACCAATTCCAGGATACGGGAAATCGACGATTCCCCAAAGGGACGCGTCACCCGGATCGTCAGCACACCCGATTGGTTAATCATGCCCCCCAAAACGGGATCACCAGGCCGGACATTTTGAGGGCGCGATTCCCCCGTGAGGGCCGCGGCATCCACAAAGGAGGTACCGTTAATCACCTCGCCATCCAGGGGAATCCGCTCTCCGGGGCGTACCAGCACCTCCAACCCCACGGCAACCACTTCTGGGGCCACAGTTTGGATTTTCCCATCCACCAACAGATTGGCCTGATCGGGTCGCACTTCCAATAAGGCTCGAATCGAGCGTCGCGAGCGATTGACTGAAACTTCCTGGGCGTATTCGCCGACCATGTAGAAGAGCATCACGCCCACCGCTTCGGGCAACTCGCCGATTAAAACCGCACCGAGGGTGGCAACCGACATCAAAAAGTGTTCGTCGAAAACCTGACCGCGGGTGATGTTGCGGAAAGCGCTTTTGAGCACACCCCAACCACTGAGCAAATAGGCCGTGCCAAAAACCAGCCAATCGCCCAGCCCGAAGGGGGTAGCCTGCAAAGCAGTCTTGAAAATCAGCCCGGCGAAGAACAAGGCCGCGGCGATGGCAATCGGGATTAATTTTTTGCGGGAATCGAAAGGTTCTTCGATGGTCTGTTCGTCTGTGGGGGATAAAATAGCAACCTGCGGCTCCACCCGTTGGACAGTTTGGCACACCGCGGCGAAATTCGCCGCATCGAGATAGAGGGTGGTCGTGGCAAAATCTACGCTGGCGAACTTGACACCAGGCGTGTTTTGCACGGCCTCTTCGATTTTAGCGGCACAGTTGGCACAATCCAGGTTCTGCAGGGTGAATTTTTGCATCGCAGGTTTGATTTATACCCTTCACGGTCACAAATTGCGCTTTTTTAGCAGACAGGAGGCGCAATTTGT
>DOTA01000188.1 GCA_003513015.1 Chloroflexota bacterium | reverse complement strand
GCTTTGATGTTTTGGCGGCGCGAAGCCCGCACCACAATGATCGCCAGTAAACCAACCACCAGAATCCACGATAAACCAGCAATTGCGGAAATAACAATGGTAATACTCATATTTTTTTACTCCTTTTTTGACATTCGTCTTTTGTGATTATACTGCAATCTACTCAGGCCGGTTTTTGACACCGGCTTTCTGAGAGATCGTTAACAAACAAGCCGAAAAATGTTACCATTTCAATATGCACATCGATACCGGCATAATCTCATTGATCGAAATGGGGGCAGATGGTACCCGCAGCGCGCAGGTGGATTGCAGCCCCAAGCTGATTCCGCACCCTGGGCAATATCTCCAGGCCCACTGCCCCGCTGAACCGGATTCAGCTTTAGGGTGGTCGCTGTTCCCGGTGGGATTACCTTCATCCATAACGGATACTGACCATCCTGCGCCCCTGAGTTTGGCGCCCATCCCGCGCAGTTGGCACCCTGGCACCCCTTTGGAGTTGCGCGGCCCCCTGGGGCACGGGTTCACCCCACCCCCCGCGTTGCAGCGCCTGGGCCTGATTGCCCTGGGAGAATCTGCCGCGCGCCTGCTACCGCTGATCCGTCCGGCCCTGGCAGATCAAGCCGATGTGGTCATCTTTTCGGCTGCGCCCCTGCCCGCCATGCCGCCGGCCGTTGAAATCCAGCCTTTGAGTGCCTTGCCCGAGGCGCTGGCCTGGGCCGATTTTTGGGCGCTCGATCTCCCGGTAGAGAAGTTACCCTCCCTGCGCCAAATGCTTGGGCTGGAGCCTCAGGCCTATTTGCCCCGCCCGGTCCAAGCCCTGCTGACCCTCCCGCTGCCCTGCGCCGGGGTGGGGGAGTGCGGCGCGTGCGCAGTTCCGTTACGACGCAAAAGTTATGCGCTGGCCTGTAAAGATGGGCCGGTGTTCGATTTGAAGCAAGTTGACGATTGGTAACCACTTTTCAGGTTCAATTCAACCAAGGAGTTTTCCATGATTATCCATTTTCACGGCGCGGCCCAAACGGTGACCGGATCACAACATTTGTTAGAAATCAATGGGCATAAATTGTTATTGGAATGCGGCCTTTTTCAGGGACGGCGCGATCAGGCTTATGAAATCAATCGCAATTTTGCTTTTGAGGCCGATGAAGTTGAGGCTGTGATCCTTTCGCACGCGCATATTGATCACAGCGGCAACTTGCCACACTTTGTAAAAAATGGCTACCGTGGGCCCATTTACACCACCCCGGCCTCGGCGCACCTGACCAATATTTTACTGATGGATGCGGGGCACATCCACGAATCGGATGCGGCTTACGTGAACAAAAAACGCGCCCGGCGCAGTGAACCGCTCATCGAGCCGCTCTACACTCAAGAAGATGCCGCCTTGGTGGCGCAGAATTTTTCGGCGATCCCCTACGAACAGGATTTTGAACCGATCCCTGGGGTGACGGCCCGGNNGGCCGCCGCGAACTGCCTTTGCTGCGCGACCCGGTGCTGCCCTACGAGGCCGACTATTTATTGATGGAATGCACCTACGGTGACAAACCGCACCGCAGCCCGCAGATGGCTTACGATGAATTGCGGGAAGTGGTCAGTCGCACGGTGCAGCGCGGCGGCAAAGTGATCATCCCGGCCTTTGCGGTGGGCCGCACCCAGGAACTGGTCTACGACTTGCATCAGATGATCGATGGCGGCGAAATTCCACGCGTACCCGTTTTTGTGGATAGTCCCCTGGCTGTGAATGCCTCCGATATTTTTAGGGCACACCCCGAGGTTTTCGATGATGAAACTAAAGCCTTCATCGCACAAGATAAGCATCGTGCAGCCCTCGGTTTTGAGTTGTTGACTTACACGCGCTCGGTGGAGGAATCCAAGGCGATCAATGATTTCAAAGGCCCGGCCGTGATTATTTCAGCCTCAGGGATGGCTGAAACCGGCCGGATTTTGCACCATTTGAAAAACAATATCGAAAATCCCCGCAACACCATTTTGATTGTCTCCTGGCAGGCCCCTTATACGCTGGGGCGGCGGCTGGCTGACCGTGAAGAGCAGGTCAAAATCTTTGGCGAAATCTACGAGCGCAAAGCCGAAGTCGCTACCATTGGCGGATTATCAGCCCATGCCGGGCAAACCATGCTGTTGGAGTATGCCCAGGCCGTGCAAGACCGGGTTAAGAAAATCTTCCTGGTGCACGGTGAAGCGCGCGGCGCGGAGGCTTTAACGGAGAAACTGCGGGAAGTTGGTCAGTCGCAAGTTTATTTCCCCAAACCGCATTCCTGGGAAGAGATCTAACCTCGGTGCAGGCTCAGAAAAGCTAATCGTGTTGATCAAGTTCAGAAACACCATTGCGGTACAATCAAAATGATCTTGGGCAATTCAAAAGAAGTAATTTGTCCGCCGCTCTAAAAATCAAAAGAAAGTAATCGAAAATGATGCAAAATTCCCCTGGTAGTGATTTCTCGCGCAGTGCGCCTAAATGGCTGCGCCATGTTGGCCTGCAAAGCTGGCTGTTCATTGGCATTCTGCTAATGACCGCAGTCATTTTAGTCATTCTGGCCACACTAAATGAGATCGTCACGCCTTTAATTATCAGCCTGTTATTCGCGATCCTCTCTCGCCCTTTGGTGGATTGGCTGGAGCAACACAAGGTTTCCCGTTCTCTGGCAACCGTTCTGACAATGGTCTTGATCTTGATAATCACGACTGGGCTAATCGCGATTATCATCAAAGGCGTTTGGCAGCAAGCCCCGGAGATTGGTTATCAACTACGGGCGGGTTGGGTTAGCTTACAAATCTCGCTGTTACAGTTCAATATTCAGTTGCCATCCGTAAATACTGTTAGCACTGAACTTTCAAGCGCCCTGCCAACAATCTTCGAGGGTTTATTCGCTTTATTGAGCAGCACAGTTACCACGCTCATCGGGCTTTTTGTGGGATTGTATTTCGGTGCCTTCATTCTGTTTTTCTTGTTACGAGATACAGCTCAAATTGAAACCTGGATAGCCCAAAGGATCAGTCTCAACCCACAGGTGGGAACTGCGATTGTCAAGGATGCCGGACACACGGTATTGACCTATTTTCGCGGCACCGGTCTGACGGCGCTGATCACCTCTATGGTGGTTGCCGTTCCCCTGGTAATTCTCAAAGTTCCGTTGGTAGGGGCAATTCTGATCCTATATTTTTTTACCTCCTTCATCCCCTACCTGGGTGCCTGGATCGCGGGCGCCTTTGCCGTGCTAATCGCTCTGGGAGCCGGGGGCGTACAAACCGCGCTCATCATCCTGGCGGCTGTAATTATCTCCAATGGGGCCTTGCAAGCCATCGTGAGTTCCTGGGCGTTGGGGTCACTGCTCAAAATTCACCCCCTGGTTATTTTCCTGGTGACAATCATTGCCGGGATGGTAGGCGGTATCTTATCCATGATCCTGGCTGTCCCAATAACCGCCATTGTGCTCCAGGTGGCCGTGCGCTTGCGTCTGGAAGGTGTATTTTCGGAAACAGGGGCAAAGCTGCCCGTGGCACAACAAAATTAAAGGGGCGATGATGAATCCAGACTGCAAGTGAAATGAGCATTCTATGGCAAATTTCAGAGCGGTCACCCACGAGAAACACTAACCAAAAACTAACCCAAATCAATTCGAATTCAAAATTAGTTGCAGTATAATAGATGTAATTCAATCGGGATATTGAATACAAACAAAAGGAGCTAAAAAATGCGAAACCGAAGANNTTTGGCCGCCGCGGCAACGCCACCCGCTACCAGATGCGTGAAAAACTGGTGGCTTTTGGTGATGATTTCTGGATTGAAAATGACCAGGGCCAAAAAGTTTTCAAGGTGGATGGAAAAGTATTGCGCGTGCGCGACACCCTCAAATTCAAAGATACGCACGGCAACGTGCAGTGCCAGATTCAAGAAAAGTTGCTGCGCATCAAAGACACGATGGAAGTGGAAGGCCCTAATGGCGAAACCCTGGCAGTCGTGAAGAAAGCCTTAATCACCCCTTTGCGTGATCGCTGGATCGTCAAGATCGGCAATGGCCCCGACTTAAGTGTGCAGGGCAATATCCTCGATCACGAGTACACCATCAGCGAGGGCAACAAAAAAGTGGCCGAAATTTCCAAAAAGTGGTTCCGCATCCGCGATACCTACGGTGTGGAGGTGGCTCCTGATCAAAATGATATCATTATTCTGGCAACTACGGTCGCCGTCGACATGATGGCAAACCCAGGCAACTAGAATCAAAACAAAAAAAGGAGAAAATACATGTCCCTCAAAGAATACAAACCCGGTAGCGCCTTCAACGGCGTGATCGGCCGCACGTTCGATACCTCCGAGCCCGCCTGGCCGGAGCCCAATCGCGCCAAAGAAGGTGCGCCCAACGTGCTCTTCATTGTGCTG
>DOTA01000034.1:3199-4458 GCA_003513015.1 Chloroflexota bacterium | reverse complement strand
ACCAAAGACGGGCAGGAAGTCTTCATCGACTCTTCGGTGATTTTCTCGGTTGATCCGACCAAAGTGGTAAACCTGCACATCACCTGGCAAGGACGTTATGAAGAAGAAGTGGTGCGCCCGTTGGCGCGCGGCATCATCCGTGATGCGGCCTCGCAATATGGCATCGAGGAAATTGTCAGCACTAAACGTGTTGAATTGGAAGAAAACATCACCTCCGAATTAGAGAGCAAATTGGCTGAAAATGATCTCTTGCTCACCGATTTTGTGCTGCGCGATATTCACTTCAGCGCTGAATACGCCGCGGCTGTTGAACAAAAGCAGATTGCCGAACAGCAAGCCCAGCAAGCCGCCTTTGTGGTGCAATCCAAGAAGCAAGAGGCCGAACAGGCTCGTCAAACCGCCCAGGGTCAGGCCGATGCCGCCGTGATCGCTTCTGAGGGTCAGGCGAAAGCCATCGTGATTAAAGCCAATGCTGACGCGGAAGCCCGCCTGATCCAAGCGAATGCCGAGGCCGAAGCCCTGCGTCTGATTGCGCAAGCCCTGGCCGAAAACCCTGATTTGCTGACCTACAACTATATCGAAAAGCTGGCTCCTGGCATCCAGGTGATGCTGGTACCCAACGACAACCCCTACCTATTGCCGTTGCCCAGCCTGGATGGTACCGGGACCTACACCCCGTTGCCCAGTGTGATCCCCACGCCCGTAGCCCCCCCCACGGGAACCACCCCATAAATCTAATGCGTAACCCGTGGAGCGTGAAACGTGATTCGTCACGCTTCACGCTCCACCATTTAAAAACCGATCCAACCATGATTAATTCCGAAACCCCCTCCGAAAAGAAAATCCGTCTTACCTCCCTCTCCAGTTGTTCGGGTTGAGCCTCCAAATTAAGCGCGGAAGCGCTGGCGCAGGTGCTGCGCCCCTTGGATGGACTCTTCAACGATGCCGATTACCCCGATCTACTGGTGGGCTTAGGCCATCCCGATGACGCCGCCGTTTGGAATTTAGGCGATGGCCGCGCCCTGGTGGTCACTACTGATTTTTTTACCCCGGTGGTGGATACCCCCTACGAATATGGGGCGATCGCCGCGGCCAACGCCCTTTCGGATATCTATGCTATGGGCGGCAAACCTTTCTTGGCCCTAAACGTGGCTGCCCTGCCCCCAGATTTACCTCCGGCCTTTACGGGCGAAATCTTGCGCGGTGGGGCTGAAAAGGCCAAAGAAGCCGGAGTCGTCATCGCCGGGGGCCACACCGTG
>DOTA01000034.1:0-3109 GCA_003513015.1 Chloroflexota bacterium | reverse complement strand
GCGGCGCCACCGATGTGACCGGATTCAGCTTTTTGGGCCACGCCTGGGAGATGGCCGCGGCCTCGGGGGTTGGATTCCGCTTTGAGTGGGCGCAAATTCCCTTTATTAGCGGCGCGAAGAAATACGCCGAGCAGTTTATCTTCCCCGGTGGCGCTTCGGATAACCGGTTATATTTCCAGGAGCACGTTAAATTCACCCGCGAGTTGGAAGAAGCTGAGCAAATGCTGCTCTTCGATCCGCAGACCAGCGGTGGTCTGCTGCTTTCTGTTCCCGCGGAGAATCTCGAGGCCCTGCTGGCCCGCGCCGATGAAATCGGTCAATCCCTGTGGGTGGTGGGGGATGTTGTAGACGGGGATCACCTCGAAATCGTGTAACCGAACCTCCCTTTAATCAATCAAAGACTCCCATTTCGGGAGTCTTTTGTTTTCGTGATCTTTATCCAGCGAGGGGGGATAAAATTTACTTCAACGCCAATCTTGAACCTGTCATAATGGGGGAGATGTAAATTCAACATTTGGAGGTCACCACATGAAAGTCGCAATCATCGGGTCGGGGATGTCGGGGTTGATCACCGGGGCCACGCTGGCCCAGGCCGGGCATGAAGTTTCCGTCTTTGAGCAATTCGAGCGCCCCGGAGGTGTCACCGCCTCCCTGGAAAAAGATGGCTACACCTGGGAATTGGGCCAACTGGTGGTGGAGGGGTTCGGCCCCGATGAACCCGTGGGGAAAATTCTGGCCGAGTTGGGCGTGCTCGACAAAATCACACTCAGCAAAGAAGACCGTGGTTATGTGCTGCCCGATTTTGCCGTTGAAAAACCGGCGGAATATGGCGGGGTTTTGTGGCGCATCAACCTGCTGAAAGAGCTTTTCCCCGAAGATGCCGCCGGGTTGGATCGTTATTGGAAGGATTACCTGCGCTTCTTGAAAGTGATGACCCTTGGGCGAAAGTTAGGGGAGACACAGGGTCTCGCCGCTCTAGCCCTAAAAGCCCGCCTTTACTGGACGCTGCTGCCCTTGATCCCCAAAAAGGATTGGAGCGCCCAGCGCTTGATGGATGATTATTTCACCTCCGAAAAACTCAAATGCGTTTTCATCTCCATTTTGGCAGATTTCTTTGTGCGTCCCAGTCAGTTCATTGGGTTGGGCGTTTTTGCCCTCAATCACGAAACCTTTTATGATCAGCGCGAACCTAAATTGCTGGCCCCCGATACCGAACAGATATATTTCTACAATGTGCATGGCGGCCTCCGCACTTTGGTGGAGGCCCTGGTGGCGCGCATCGAAAGCTTGTGCGGGCAGGTCTTCACCAACCGCCCAGTTACAAAGATCAATATCGAGAATAACCGTGTTACCGGCGTGCTGGATGGCGCGGGTGAATTCACCCCCGCAGAGGTGGTGATCGCTTCGGGCGGGGCGAACGAAACCTTCTTCAAATTAGTGGGCGAAGATCAACTCCCCGCAGAATTCGCACAGCAAATTCGCGAAATCGCCCTNNATGGATTCGGTTTTTATGGTGCACCTGGGTGTCGATTTTGATCCCTCGCCCTATGTCCACGGGGTTTGCACCTACTATTACGGCACCTATGACATCGAAGGAGGGGTGGCGCTGGCCAAATCGGGTCAATATCACGAGGGCAAAGATGGCTTCGTGGTGCACATCCCCAGCCTGCACTCGCCACAGATGGCTCCGGAGGGTCAGCACGCCATCACGATTTACACGATCTGTCCCGACCGCTTAGCAACAGGGGATTGGGAATCGCAAAAGGAGACTTACGCCGACAAGTTGATCGCCTATGCCGAGAAATATATCCCCGGTTTAGCCGAACATACCCAGTTGCGCGTGATCCTGACCCCCGAAGATTTCCGCCACCGCACACACCTCGATCATCATGCTTTTGGCGGCATTGCCCCCGTAATGGGCAAATCGGGCGCGCCGCATCAAACCCCCATCGAAGGCCTGTGGTTTGTCGGCGCACAAAGTGAAAGCGGCGGCGGCCTGCCCAACGTGATCCCCGCGGCCTATCGCACGGCCAAAGCCATCGCCGGGCAGTAAAAATCCACCTCGGAGATTTTCAAAATCTCCGAGGTCTATTTATTTTTAGAGGAAACGCCATGTCTGATTTACAAGCGCAATTCGAGCAAGCTGCCAAAGATGTGATGGAATTATCAAACCGCCCCGACGACCAAACGTTGCTCAAACTCTATGGATTATACAAACAGGCCACCGAAGGCACCATCAAAGGCAAGCGTCCCGGTTTTTCGGATTTTAAAGGCCGCGCCAAATATGATGCCTGGGCGCGTTTTCGGGGTAAATCGCCGGAGTGGGCGATGGGGGAGTATGTCAAGTTAGTGACAGAATTGCAGAGGAAATAAGGAACGCAGGATGGGGTAAGTGCGATGCCTAATCTGATTTTGATCCGCCATTCGCAATCGCAGCCGGAACCCGGTGTTCCAGCGCGTTTGTGGGCCTTGACGGAAGAAGGTCGGCGGCGGTGCATTCTGCTGGCGGAGCGGCTAGCACCCTATAACCTGGATGTTATCATCACCAGCATGGAGCCGAAAGCCATTGAAACGGGGGATTTGGTAGCCCAAAGGCTGGGGATTCTCTGCCGGGCGCGGGAGAATCTCCACGAGCAGGCACGGGAAACGGTTCCCTACTTTGGGATGCACAAAGAATTTCAGGAGGCGGTAGCAACCTTATTTTCCAGGCCCGTTGAACTCGTCTTTGGGGAGGAGATGGCCTGCGAGGCTCACGCGCGTTTTGCGGGCGCAATCCAGTCCGGGTTGGCAGAATATCCCCAGGAAAATATCGCGGTTGTGTCTCACGGCACGGTGCTATCCTTGTTCGCAAGCCGCTACGCCGGGCAAGAGACTTTCGCTTTTTGGCAGGTGGTGGGGTTGCCCGCTTATATGGTTTTTGATGTTCCGGAGATGAAACTCCGGGCACAAGCGAACGAGATTATTTGAGGAGCCACACATGAATATTTTTTACATCATCATTTCAATTGCCATTTTGCTCGTGATCGCCCTGTTATTTTTCGGGGTGTATCGCAACCGCAAAGATGCCAAACTCACACCCTTGGCGGGCTTGGCTTTTGGTTTTATTGTG
>DOTA01000320.1 GCA_003513015.1 Chloroflexota bacterium | reverse complement strand
TCAATAAGTTTCAATGAGTTCTATTATAATCGGTGAAAATAGGTGAACCATCTTTTTATAACGGGAGTGTGACGATGAACGTGCAAATAGCTTATTTGTCGAATGATCAATTGGGTGAAGGGCCAGTTTGGGTACCCGAAGAGCAGGCTTTATATTGGATAGATATTCAGCGCCCGGCCTTGCAGCGCTGGCATCCCCAAAGCGCTGAATATCGATTCTGGCAATTGCCCAGCGAGATCGGCAGTTTCGCGCTGCGAAAGCAGGGGGGTGCTGTGCTAGCCTTGCGCACCGGGTTTGCTTATTTGGATTTGGAAACCGCAGCGATTACCGCCCTTGCAGACCCGGAGGCGGATTTGCCTTTTACGCGTTTCAATGATGGTAAATGTGACCGGCGCGGCCGGTTTTGGGCGGGAACCATGGATGAAGAATCTCCCAACACCCGCGGGGCGCTCTACCGCCTGGACCCCAGTGGAGCGTACCTGACCATGCAGGAGGGAATTGGCATCTCCAATGGCCTGGGCTGGAGCCCTGATAACCGCACCATGTATTACACGGACTCGATCAAACACCAGATTTACGCTTACGATTTCGATCTGGAAAGTGGCACAATCCGCAACCGGCGGGTGTTTGCCGAAACCCCGGAGGCCTATGTTCCCGATGGATTGGCCGTAGATGCCGAAGGCTATATCTGGAGCGCCAAATGGGATGGCTGGAAGGTGGTGCGCTACGCCCCGGATGGTTCCGTTGATCTTGAAGTTCCCCTACCCGTGCAGCGCCCCACAAGCTGCGCTTTTGGTGGGCCGGATTTGAAGCATCTGTACATCACCTCCGCTCGGGTTGATCTGAGCGCAAAGGAATTAGCGGAACAGCCTCAGGCTGGCAGTATCTTCGTGGTGAAAACAACCACCCAGGGCTTACCCGAACCGCGTTTCCAGGGTTAGCGATTCAGCATGGATGAAAGTTCCGCTCCCCTTTTGGCGGAAATTGCGCAGCAATTATCCTCTGCTGAAATTCCCTGGGGTATTTTTGCGGGCGCGGCAATCTATGCCTATGGTGTGGTGCGCCCGGTCACGGATGTGGATATCCTGATCTCATCGGATAGCGGCGGGCGAGCCGCGATCTGTTTGCCGCAGGCGAAACCAGAACTTGATGAGGCCGGGCAGGTTGCGATGCTAGCATTGCCCGGCTTTGAGATCATCGCGGGACTAACCCGAACGATAAAAATGGAAATGGATGGAGCGATGCGCGCCCGTTTGGTGCCGCAACAACTCTGGGGCGTGGAGGTGAGGCTGCTCTCTGTGGAGGATAACCTGGTTTTCAAGGTGATTATGGGCCGCGGCCCGGAGGTGGGCAAACGCGATTGGGCAGATGCCGCCGAGTTGTTGGCTTGTGGCGAGACCCTCGATTGGGATTATCTGCATGGGCGTTTGCGTAACTGTGCGCTCGGGCGGGCAGATGATCTTTTTGTGCGTTTGCAGCAAATGGCAGGAGAATAAAAAAAGGCCGGGGTTTTCGCCCGGCCTTTTTTTATCGTGGTGATTTTAGCGGCAAACTTCGAGCATAACTTCATCGATATACATGGCGGTTCTTTGTCCATTTCCATTGTTGAGGCTTGCGAAATATAACCAGACACTTTGGCCTTTGAAATAGATGAGATTTTGAACACCGGAGGCAGTCCAGGTGCGAGTGTTGCTCAAATCGTTCATCAAGACGGTGTTCACCGATTCATCCTGATTGAGGATTAATACCAATTGGCGATCGTAGAGTGGCGGATCGTCGGATGTGATTTCGAGCGGAACTTTGCTTGTGCGGTTTATCACGCCGGAGAGCAAGCGGAGTGCCAAAGGTTCTTCCGTTTGGGGTTTGTAATAGAATGTTAGCTCAGCACTTAAGGCATCATTGGGGATGCTGATGAGCTGCCAGGCCGAGGAATAGCTCCCCACATCCGGTGCGATGTTAATGCCAGTCCGCATGGAATATGAGCCTGCGTATTTCACTGCATCGACATATCTGGCTGGGTAATTGGTGATGGGAAGATACCAGGCCNNCGGTTCTTCAAAACCGCCGTTTAATATGATGTTTGAACAGGCTGGGGGCGGGGTGGGCGTCTCAGGTGTGGGCGTAACCGGCGTGGGTGTTTCGGGCGTGGGAGTTACCGGCGTAGGCGTTACGGGAGTGGGGGTCACGGGTGTAGGCGTTACTGTTGTAGGGATAGGTGTTTGCTTGATGAGTAGCGGCAGAAATACGAACCAATTGATTTCGCCGAAATACACGGATCCATCTGTGGTGCTGCCATCGGGAACGGCTTGTCCATCTGGCCCTCCAAAGGAGGCGATTGGATTATCATCGAAGAAAACATCTGCCCTGGTGCCATCTGGGGCATTGAGGGTCTCCAGGCGGAGAGTCAAGAAAACGCCACTTGGAACGGTTGGAAGCACGGGTTTCAAACCCGGGCTGACGATACATTGAATTTCTCCGCTGACTGCTTCCCAACAATCACTGCTGCTGAAATCGATTGGCAGCGAAAAAGTGACTGCCAAAGGATCGCCTTCATTAAAATTCAACCAGGTACTATCGTAATTGATCGAAAAAGTGATATTGGAAACCAGCGTTCCATTGCTCCTAAACTCAACGGGTATATCTACATAGCTATTGGCCTGGGCCTGCACATTGCTAGGGATCACAAGTTCAGGGCCGCTGGCAGCCAGCGCAATCCCGATGCCGAATAAAGCAAACAGGGTAAGCAGAATGAGCAAGAGAGAAATCTTTTTTATTTTTCGCATGTTTTTTCTTCCTTGGTTTGAGGATCGGTGGCCGACAGCCTGTTGAGAGATGTCGGCCACCTGTTGAAACAATCAGCATTTACTCTCTTGGCTCGAAAGTACTGGCGGCCGGAACCGATGCCCCCAGATTAAACCAGAGGGCGCTTCCAGAAGTGGCCGAAACCCCGGTGCATCCGGTGTTACCGAAGATGATATTCACCGTACAGGATAGATCACCGGCATCCACCAGGAAATCCTGATTAGGGTTACATCCAATGGAATTTCCTGCGAAAACATGCGTAGTTGCGTTAATATTCGGCGTGTCGACGGGTAAATTCCCATCGCCATCGAAGATTTCCAATACCAACGCGCTCAGATCACCCGCATCCACCGCTCCATCGCCGTTGCAATCGCCGAGTTGTCCGTGTAGGATGCGCACAAAACCATCCAAGGCTAACCCGGCGATGCTGACACCCTGGCTGCCGAAGGAAGGCGAGGGATTATTGGAGAAACCGACGCGGGCGCTGCGGCTGGTTCCGGGTGCCGCGGCACAAGTGGCCTTGACCTGAAATTCAATGGTGAGGATAGTGCCATCTGGGATGGGTGTGCGGGGGGCAATCTGATCGTAGATTGAGATGTCGATCTCACTGCTGGTCTCGGCGGGGTTATAGCTGGCGCTCGAAACGAAATTGCTATTGAACATGAAGGTGATGGCGTCTGGAATGCCATCATTATTACCATCGGTAGCGTCAAACGCCAGGCAGACTTCGTCGAAATCAACCGAGAAAGCGGTTGTGTCAATGTTGGAACTGTTTCCACTAAACATCACGGGAACGGTTACAGTGCTGCCAATGCTGGCTGGAATGCTGGATGGAATGCTCAAAAAGATCGGGATCGTGCGCTGACTGTCGTAAGCAAAAACATCCTTGTGCAAGTTGTTATCGCCTGGGATCAGATCGGTGGCTTCTGAAACAAATGAAACATGCCGACCATAGGCCGCCACGGCGGGGGCGTGCGAGGCGTCGTTGGGCCAGCCGCCATTGATGTCGGTTGAAATGCGGCTGGTTGACCCGATCGCGAAGATGCCGTCCATTACGAGTTGGCGATCGTGCAGG
>DOTA01000233.1 GCA_003513015.1 Chloroflexota bacterium | reverse complement strand
ACAGACTCAGCCGCGGTTAGCTCCACATCAATCTGGCCCAGGCGATTTTGCGATAAAGTCAGCACAATTTCAGCTTGATCGAGCGCGCCTGTCAGTCGCTCAGTTAAGGGCTGGTTGATCACCCATACCCCAATGATCCCCGCGAGGCACAGGATCAAGCCCAGGGCGCTGACTGCGATCAAAATTCCAGCAAGAATCCGTTTGAAAGTTTTCATAGAATATTCATCGACACTCGCCAAGAAGACGAGTCAACCTCCACGTTCTTGAGATGTTGTTAACGGCTTTCGCGAGCCAAAAACGGAAGCGTAGACCCGGGTAAAGACCGCGCCAAACAAAAATAACTGGGCAAAGAAAAACACCGAAATCAAGAAAACCGCCATGGTTCCCGCGGCTTCGAAAGCCGAGCTGATGCTGCTATTCGCCAGGTAGATGCCCAGGCCCCAGCCGCCCGCGGCGATCAATAAAGCGGTCACGAGCGCGCCTACCCAAACATCGCTCCAGGCAATTTTAGCGTTGGGCAACACCTTGTAAATGATGGCAAAAGCCAGCGTTCCGAGGGCGATAATGCCGCCGAAGTTAATTAATCCCCAACTGCCGATATCAAAGAATTTTTGAATCAATGAAAGAATAACGTTCAGTGCGGCAGCGACCACCAGCAGCAAGCCCACGCCAATCACCAGCAGAAAAGTAATTAAACGGTTACGCACAAAGGAGGTGGTGGCATCTCGTTTTGGTGGAGGCACCTTCCAGACCGCGTTGAGGGCGAATTGCAGGTAGAAAAATAGGCTCGAAGCCGCGATCAAAAGGGCCACGAATCCAACAATCGAGGTCAAAATCGAACCGGTAGAGGGATCAATCGCCACACTATCGACCATGTCTTTCAGGAAGATGGCGGTTTCATCTCCCATCACCTGACCAACTTTGAGATAAAAACGTTCAGCAATCGCCAACTCATCCAAAAAAACGCCAGCCACAGCGATGGCGATGTAGATTACGGGGGCGGCTGAAAACATAGAATAGTAAGCCAGCCCTGCGCCCAACTGCGAAGGCCGCTCGCCGATCCAGGTGCGATAGAGTTCTTTCGCAAATAGGATCAGTTTCGCTTTCACGCGGCTACCTGTGGTTCACTGGCAACCTGTTTCGCCAATAAGGCTGCCTGCCGCTCATCGCGACGTACGAGCCAAACCGCGCCCAAACCGATGATAATCACAATGAAGTTTAGCGTTCCGCCCACATAAGGCAGGGATTGCAGCAAAACGTAGATCAACAGACCGAAGAACATCAGCAGGTAGCGGTACTTTAAGGCCTTCTCGGAGATTAATCCCGCGATCCAGCGGCTGAGCATATAGGCCACGATTACTTTGCTGCCATAAAATACAAACAGGAAAGCCAAAGTGGCTGCCAATCCCAACATAGATAACGCCAAAGCCCAAAAGATGAAAGCCAGTTTCCACAGGGAAGCGAACCCAAGGACAAAACCGATTGTCACGATTAGTCCAAAGGCCAAAACTGCCAAAATTGCCACATTGATCGCCACAATGATGCCCACAAAGCCGTAGCCGCTGGCCGCTAAGGGCGCGGCTTTAGCCTTATCAGACCATTCTTCGAGGCGAGGCGAGTAGCGCCACACAAAAAGTAGACCCGTTAAAATGAGCAAGACAAATTCTTCGAGGGCGATGCGCGCCCAAAGCTGAAAGCCCCCTTGCTTCGGCATTGAATTTTGGGCGGCATCGGCGCGATCGATCACCAGGGGCCAGAAGGGTTGATAAGCCGCGCCGCCAATGGATTTCAGCGCTACTTGGCGGAAGAGATTCCAGGTGGAGGCCCAAGCCCCGTTTGCTGAGTCACTAGCTGGTAGTGCAGAATTTCCCGAGGGGGCGGCAGCATCATTCCCACCGCTGGTGAATTGCCCCAAAAGCTCAAACAGGCCGATCACGGCCTTGAGATCGCGCCCAATCGCCCCGCCCAACCTGGCCCGCAGGCTGACGCCCACCAAATCCCGGCCAATCACCGAATCTTGGGCAGTTTCCAGGCGCAAACCGATAAAATAAACGTTCCGCCCCACGGTGGAGCCTTCTGCCAACGTTAATTCCCGGCCAAAAGTGTAGAGCGTGCCATCAATTTTCCCGTTCACGGTGACAGTTTGTGCGGTGGTGATCACGCTGCCGGTCACCTTGCCGTTGATGGTGGCATTAATCGCCAACACCAGCAAGTCGCCATTGACATCCCCATCCACCACCACTTCTTCACCGGCAATAATCGCGTCATCATCCACCACGCTGCCCGCGGGGATCACGCTATCAATAATTGCATTCTGTGCCAAATTGGATTGGTCTGCACCGTAGACCCCCAAGAAGACCAATGTAATAACAATCACAAGCCGTAACCAGGCAATCACTAATTGTGTCATGGTACATTCTCCTCCAACAAATCTCAAGAATGTTTGTATTATATCGTGATTACTGCAATCTGCTAAAACATTGTGCTGGCATTGCGCCCCATGCGCCAAAGGTAGAGTTGATAAAACACCGGATTGTAAACCCGATCCCAGGCAGGCTGCGCCCGATGTAATTCGCCCCCAAAACCACGTTTGAAACGATAAACGCCCCACAAGCCGTCACTGCGCGCCAAAAAACCAGCTTCTAAGGTTGCTTCGTCTGCATCGGGCACTCCCCACAAATCATATTGGCGACAGCCGCGTGCTTTGGCCCACTGCATAGCCTTCCACTGTAAGAGATAGGTGGGCATCAATTGCCGGTCTTCGTTCGATGAGGCCCCGTAAAAATACCAGGCGCGCCAGCCGCGCGCAAACACCATTAAGGCGGCTAGCGGCTGTTCCTCAAATTCAGCAAAAAATAAGGCACAATCACCGCGCGGCTCGAACAAATCCAGAGCACGCTGATAATATTCCAGGGCATGAACACCAAAAGTATCGCGCTCGGCGGTGATTTCCATCAACTGATGGAAGGCGTCCACATCGCTGGATTGCCGGATGACTACCCCCTTACGCTGCGCCAGACGGATGTTATAACGTGTCTTCTGTTTCATTTGGGCCAGAATTTGATCCTCGGGGTTTTTCAGATCAATGAGGATAGTGCGCGGCGGCTGGATTTCGTGAGGGCTGAGGCGGAACCCCGAGGGTGGCGCGCCACCCCAGGGCGAGTCTGG
>DOTA01000483.1 GCA_003513015.1 Chloroflexota bacterium | reverse complement strand
TTGGCCCGCATTTGGTGGTAACCGCCATGGTTGCTGGGCGTAAAGCCGCGGCCTCCATCGACCGTTACCTGGGATGGTAAACCGGCCCTTGACAGACGACAAGGCTATCCGTATAATCATCCAGCCTGCCCACCAGGGCAGGATTTATATTGAATATCAAAAGACGTAAATGCAGGAGTAAGTCATGCCCCCTCTGCCAAAACAGAAACAATCTCGGACTCGCCGCGACAAGCGCCGCACTCATGATTCGCTGAAAACCAGCAACTTGGTGCAGTGTTCCAATTGTGGTGAGATGCGCCTGCCCCACCGGGTTTGCCCGGAATGCGGGCACTACAAAGGCCGCGAAGTTTTCGAAGTTGAAGAGTAATTTTGCAGATGGGCCGTGACTTTCACGGCCCTTTTGCGTTTAAAATAGAGATATTGCCATCGCCGGGCAGCGCGCCCGGTGTTATTTTAAACAAATAAGAGGTGCAAACCAGATGCAACCCGAAAAAACTGCGTTTCTCTTCCCTGGTCAGGGATCACAATCGCTTGGGATGGGCCAGGCACTCGCCAAACAATATACTTCAGCACAAGCGGTCTTTGCACAAGCCGATGAAATTTTAGGGTTTTCGCTTGGAAAATTAGCCTGGGAAGGCCCCGAAGATAGTCTCAACGATACGATTAATACCCAACCGGCGTTGATGGTGCATTCGATCGCGGCATTACATGTCTTTCAGGAGCGATTTCCGGGGTTTCAGCCGACCTTCACAGCCGGTCATTCGATGGGTGAATTGAGCGCCCTGGTGGCGGCAAAATCTTTGCCTTTCGATGAAGCGCTAAAGTTAGCCCGACGCCGCGGCGAATTGATGAAGGAAGCGGGTGACCGCTCTCCGGGGGGCATGGCTGCCATTTTGGGGCTGGATATCCCCACCCTGGATGCTGTTTGTGCGCAAGCCTCCTCAGGAGATGAAATCGTCCAAGTCGCCAATGATAATTGCCCGGGACAGGTGGTGATCTCAGGCGCTAAATCCGCCCTGGAGCGTGCCATGATGCTTGCAGGGGAGGCAGGCGCGAAAAAAGTGGTGCCGCTACCCATCAGCATTGCTGCCCATTCGCCCTTAATGGCCCACGCCCAGGAAGGATTCAACCAGGCGGTTGAGAATGCGCCCATTCAAGCCGCGGCCGTGCCGATCATCGGCAATGTGAGTGCCGCACCCTTGCACAGCCTCGCCGAAATTCGGGCCGATTTGCAAGCCCAATTGCGTTCGCGCGTGCGTTGGACGGAGACGATCCAATATTTACTGGCACAAGGGATCGATACTTTCGTGGAAATCGGGAANNGAGGATTTCGAAAAGCTGAATATCTAAAATTTTTTGGGGCCAAGCCCGTTGTGCTGGATATTTAACCCTTGCGGTATAATTAGCAAACTCTCAGCCAAAGGAGTCAATCATGACAGATTCATACAAACCATTTGAAGGACGCGTTGCCATCGTAACCGGTGGCTCGCGCGGCATTGGGCGAGCAATTGCCGAATTACTGGCTGCCCGCGGGGCCGACCTGGCCATTGCCGATGTGCGCCTGGATGGCGCTCATGCTACCGCCGAAGAAATCGCTGCCCAAAGCGGCCGCAGAGTCATCGCTGTGGAAGTCAACGTTGCTAACTTCGAGATGACCCAGACCATGGCAAAAACTGTTGTCGATGAATTCGGTAAAGTGGATATTTTGGTCAACAATGCCGGCATCACTCGTGACGATTTGCTCATGCGCATGAAAGAATCCGATTGGGATGATGTCATCAACATTAATCTCAAAGGGGCCTGGAATTGTTCCAAAGCCGTGATCCGCGATATGATGAAAAAGCGCTACGGGCGCATTGTAAATATTTCATCGGTTTCCGGGCAGGCCGGGCAGGCCGGGCAAACCAACTATTCAGCCTCCAAGGCCGGTTTGATTGGCTTTACCAAGGCGCTGGCGCGTGAGGTGGCAGCCCGCGGTATCAATGTCAATGCAGTCGCACCCGGATTTATCCCCACGGTGCTCACCGATGATCTGCCCGAGGATCTAAAAACATCTATCCTGGCGGCCACGCCGATGGGACGCATGGGTACGCCCGCAGAAATCGCTTATGCGGTGGCTTTTCTAGCTTCGGATGAGGCAGCCTATATCACCGGGCAGATTTTGGGCGTGGATGGCGGTATGGTGATGATGTAAGGTAAAATCTTACGTAACGAGATCAACCTAAAGTTTCAGTGATGGAATGCTTATGAACACTAATTCAGATGATTATTCCCGTTCCCCCGGAAAAACAACCATCGCCCCAGGCGTGCTGCTGACAATTGCGCGGCTAACCACCCTGGAGGTGAAGGGCGTCAGCCGCATGGCGGCGCTGCCCGCTGGGGTAGGCTGGGTGCAAAAACGCAGCCAGGCCGAAGGTATCCGCATTGATATCGAAGATGATCGGGTTTATGCTGATATTTATGTGAACCTGGAACCAGATTTCAACGTGCGCGAGGTCAGCCGGAATATCCAAAATGAAGTGGCGCGCGCAATTTCAAAAATGGTTGGCATGGAAGTCGGGCGCATTAACATCCACATCGAAAATATCGATTATCTTACGGAAAAAGCGGAGGCCTAACCCCGGATGAAACCCCGCACCAGGGCACGC
>DOTA01000521.1 GCA_003513015.1 Chloroflexota bacterium | reverse complement strand
AGCACATCACCATCCGGTTCGAGGTAGAGCCAAGCGCGCCCGGCCCCTGAAATAAAGGCTTCGGCATTTTCGGAATCTTCCGCTTCTTCCAGTTCCAGGGTTACGGGATTGCGCGCTGAGTAGGGCACGGGTAAATTCCATTCCAGGTTGAGGTAGTGTTCCGCCGCGCGCTGGCGCGCGGCTTCGAGGGTGGCATCCAAATCAGGGCTATTGTTACTCAGAGAGAGAGAAGTAACCCCAAGACCAGCGAGGCGGTCAATCAGATCGGTAATTTCGGCGGCATTTTCGGGGGTCACGGTCAGATGTACGGTGGTGAACAGATCTTCGGGCAGCACCGCCTCGATAGCCTGCCACGTTTGCGGATTTTCGGGTTGCAGCACAATCATCAGGTGATCCAGCCCGGTTTGTAGGAGTTGCTGAAGATAATCGGGGTCGGTGAGTTTGAAGCCATCACTCAACAAACCAGATACCTGTCCTAAGGCTTCAGCGTGGGCGATCAGTTCGGGCAGGTCTTCTCGCAGGGTGGGTTCGCCGCCCGTGAAAATCACGTGCGGGATGCCCGCCCCCCAGGCTCGCTTCAGGATGTTTTTCCATTCGGCGGTGGTTAGTTCGCGTTCCACGCGTTTGGTGGGGGCCGCCTCGGGGTCAGCACCCTCGGGGAGTTGGTAGGTCAGGGCGCAATCGAGACGATAGGGGGCCGAGATTTTCCCTGAATATGGGGTATCCCTCTCGAAATCCAGAAAGGTGACCGGATCCAAATCGGGCAGATTCACCAGGGTGAAAATCCGTTGNNCGAATGGCAGATTCATCCGTGGTTTCATTGACCAGATGGTAAGCGTATTCGGCGGCGGTCTGGTTCAAGTGCAGCACCGTTGAGGCGTTGACGATCAAGATGCCGCTGCCATCGGCCTCCAGGCGCAGGTGCAGCCGGTAAGGGAAATCGGCCTCGGGTGGGGCTTGATACTGAAAGATGCCCGCGGGCAACGGTTGCACCGTGGCGAAGCGCTGGCGGATGATTTCTCGAATGCTGGTCATGAGGACCTCCTAAAGACTGAAGATGGATGAGGGAAGACCGGTAAATAACTGATAACTGAGGATGGCAAGCCCCGCGAACAGGATTCCCAGCCCCGCGCCGCCCAGCACATCCAAGGGATAGTGCACGCCCAGGGCGATGCGCCCCAGGCTGAGGCTGGCTGCCGTACCCAAAGAGAGCGCGTACACCCAGGGGGATAGCCCAAAGGCTACCGGGAAGATCAACGCCAAAAACCAGACGCGCAAGCTGTCACCACTGGGGTGAGATGGATCGTGCGGCGGTTTGGGCTGCCCCATGCGAACATTGGGCAGGCTTTCAAAGGGGCGCGGTCGCTGCATTTTGAGTTTGATCCCGCGCTCGCTGAGCGCCGCGCAAAGGTAGGCAAGCGTAGCCGCCAGCCCGATTTGCCAGCCGGGAATGTAAAGGATCAGGAGCAGCAAGATGGCCACCGGGGTGGTGCCCAGCGGCCAGATGAAACGGAAGAAACCCACGGAGCGTTGCAAGCGGGTGTGGAGATACCGAAATGTTTTCGTATCCCCGCGCTGAAAGGCAGGTAGTTTGTGCAAAAGACCAGCCGCCAGCAACAAAATACCAAGGTTGAGCAAAAAAAATACAGAATGCGGGATGCGCAGAGTAGTGTTTAATTCAGCATTCATCATTCACCATTCCGTATTTCATTGGGCCAAACGGGATAGTACATCAGCCATTGCCCGGGAGCCTGTCGGATGTAGCCTTCGATGATTTTTAACACAGCCTCACCGTTGATGCGAATTTCTTCGTCGGGGTCGGAGTGGCGCACCAGTTCCAAGGGATCGGCCACGTTGATGAAATAGATGCCATCTGCGGCCATTTGCGCCGCCACCACGATGATGGGAACCTTGGCCTCCAAGGCCATGCGGATATGGCCGGCGGGCAACGGGCTGGGCTGCCCAAAGAAGTTCATGGTATGGGCTTTGCGCCGGATGGGGCGGTCCACCGCGGTGATGGCAAAACCGCCCTGGCGCATATATTCGGTGGCTTGCCGGTGCACTTCCGGGCTGACGGGGGTGATGTTGAGTCCCGTTTGAGCGCGAATATCATTTTGGATTTTGTAGCCACCCGTGGGGTTGCCATAGCTCAGCACTTGCCCTTTCAGGCCATGGTAGGCGGCGGCCAGCAAAGCGAGATCAAAGTTACTCAAGTGCGGTGCAACCACAAAAGCGCCAAAATCATCGTCTTGACTCCAGGCGATCAACCGATTAATCGCATCCGTTGTTGGGCAGAGGGCTTTTAGCCCTGCGGGAGTTTTTAGGTTGTGGTAGAGATCAACAAAGCCGCGCCCGGCATGGATGAAAACTTCTTCGGTGGCTCTGTAAAGCTCCTCGGGGGTCAGGTTTCCGNNTGAATCTTTTTTGGCCAGGGGTGGGTCTTTCAACAAGCTCAGGCCTTCGATGATGACCGGCAAGCCGCGCAGGATGGTCATCGTGATGGCCAGCCACGAAATCACCAAGGCCATGATGTGCACCCATCCAGCCCAGGGGTGATCCAGGACGATGAAGCCTAAGGAGGCAGTCACGAAGGCGAAAGCAAAACCTTTGGTGATGCCGTAAAGATTGCGCATAAAGCGAGATGAAACCAGAAATTGGCTGAGCGGATGTTTTACCTGATCGAAGGCCGCTTGGCCCCGGCTCATACCCACCGCCCGCACAGTGTCGGTGAGGGTGCCGCGGGTGATCACGATGATAGGTATAATCACCGGAACGAGGTGCAGATCACTGTAAACCACCCACAGGATGATTTCGAAGGCCCGGTCGACGGCAATATCCAGGGCACTGCCTAATAAGCTGACCTCCCCGAATTTACGGGCAATGATGCCATCGAAAGTATCCATCAGGGTGATGAAAACCACAAATGGCACGCACCAAAAAATTACTGTCGGGTTTTTGGTGTAGAGCAGGGCGATATAAATAAAGAGCAACGGAAAACGAGAGAGGGTGATTGCGTTAGCCATGAGTTATGTGGGTGGTTGGGTAGTTGGGTAGTTGACATAAGTTCCTTCAATTTTTAACACGAATTTTGCGAATGTGGTGAATGGCACGAATTTCTACATGAATGCGTTCGCGAA
>DOTA01000028.1 GCA_003513015.1 Chloroflexota bacterium | reverse complement strand
TCACCGCGATGATTACGGCAAGCTAACGATTTTGTGGGCCGCGCGCAATCCCGATTTGCTGATCTTTAAAGATGAATATGAAAGCTGGCGCGCCATCCCGGATACGGAATTGCACCTGACGGTGGATGAAGCAAACCCGGAATGGAGAGGGGAGGTGGGCCTGATTACGCAATTACTCGAAAAGGTATCCCCAGACCCCGAAAATTGTACGGCGCTCACCTGTGGCCCCCCGGTGATGATCTATTACGTGGATAAAACCCTGCAAAAACTGGGCTTTACCCCCGAACAGTGTTATGTAACTCTGGAAGAACGCATGCATTGCGGCATTGGCAAGTGTGGCCGCTGTAACCTGGGTGAAAAATTGGTTTGCGTGGATGGCCCGGTCTTTTCGATGGTGCAAGTTAGCGACTTGCTGGAGAGCTTTTTGTGATCCAGCAATGAACATTCTCCTCAAGCACGAGTGCCTCCTGTTTTCAGGGGGCACTCGTTGCATTCATAGCTATGCTTTATGGCTGCCAATTGCCACCAATGTGGTTGCTCCATGAAAACCGATCTCTTGCACGCGCTGGCGTAGTGCTTCGCCACGGGCCTGGAGATCCGCTTGGTTGGGCAGGCCTTCCGCTTTTTGGCGGTATTGGTCGATGGCCGAGTTAAGTTGCTGGATCAGTTCGGGACTTTGGGGGTCACTATCCAGATAAGTCACATCGTGAAATTGCCAATCTGCTAGCGGTAATTCGCAGGCAAAATCCACCAGTTGCTGACGGGTGTAGGTCTCGTTGTGGGTGATGCCCTGGGCGCTGTCGATTTCAGCCCACCAGTGATGCAAGTACACATGCGTTAGCTGGGTTTCGCTTTGCCCATCCCGGTACATCTCGCTGATGATGAGTTTGGCGCCGGGTTTCAGCACGCGCTGTATTTCTGCCATCACGCTGGGGATGTCATCGAGGTGGTGAAGGGAGTTGGCGAGGCACACGGTATCGAAGCTGGCCGTGGGGAAATTGAGGTGCGCGGCATCCATCTGGCGATAATTCACCGGTTTGCCCGCGAAGGCTTGCTCGAACATGGCCGCGAAGCGCTCGTTGGTATCCACGCCGATGATTTCATGGTACTCTTTGAGGGCGGCATCCAGCGCGTGAATGAAGTTACCGCTGCCCGTGGCAACATCCAGCACGCGGCCACCCGAAAGTGGGGCAAAGATTTCTTCGTAGGTGGTCATGCGACACCTTCCGGTAAATGAATCGCGATCAGGCAACGGTCATCACCCTGCAAAACGGATTCGATGATCTCGGCCTTGAGTGGCTGCCCAAAAATGGATTCCCAGCGTTTTTTGTGGAAGCCGCCGCTGCAATTGCAGAAGGTTGCGGGGATGTGTGATGCCCCATTTTTGAGTGATTCCTTGACCCAGGGGCAGTGGCAAGCGTGATAGCGTTTCTCGATAGGATCGTCTGTTGCCAAAAAATCCGCGGTTTGATGGGGGATTTTGACCTCGTAAAGGATGTTCCCCTCGCGCACCCCGCGGGCGATCAATGGCTCGCTGCGCACATACGCGATAACCTCATCCGTGATGAATTGCGTGAAGAAAGGTTTGCCCTCATCCCGTAGTTTTTCGAGCATCGCGACAAAATTTTGGGCGTTCTTGTCGAGAAATTCATCCAATGTGTCGCAATCTTCGTAGAGCTTTTTATCGTCGGCGTACCAGGCTTCATCGAGGTCACGCAGGCTGTCACATAGGATTTGCTCGCATTCTTGCGGGCTGGCGATCTCTACGAGGCGGATCATCACTTTTTCGTTGATGCGGACTTTCTCTGGGCTGGGCAATCCCAATTGGGGAAGTTCGACCCCCTCAAAAACCGCGTCCCGCCGCGCCGCCCCCAGGGTGAATTCCGCTTTTTGGTAAAAATTCCCCATCGCCTCAGCACCATCCAGCAAATCTACCACGCGGATATAGCCAGCCTGATCCCCCGTGAAGTAAGCGTAGCGCGCCAGGGCATANNGCGTGAAGGCTTCGAAGCGCTGTGCCAGGGCAAGCGAAGCAGCGATTTCTTCTTCGGAGAGTTTTCTCTCTTGCAGGTAGGTACGGAAACCTTTTTCGTCCATCAGATGCTCCATTTTGTTTCGGGTGAAATTCATCACTAAAATTACACTGCATACCCACCGCAGGTTCAGTTAATTGTTTTAGAGTTACATACTCCCGTTTCCTCGCTCAACTGCACAAACCCTATGTTTATTGGGTCAGGTTGAACCAGATTTCGGCACCGCCGCGAAAGCGGCCCACAATTACGTCGAGGTCACCATCCCCATCTAAATCCGCCAGAGAGGGTTTGCCGCTCCAATCCGTTTTCGTGCCCATCCTCAAGCCACTATCAACAAAATTCCCAGCCCCATCATTGAGCCAGATTTCGTTAGGCCGATCCATATTGGCGACGAAGACATCCAGATCGCCATCTAGGTCTAGATCGCCTGTGGCAAGTTCAGCAAGCATGGTAGGCGGTAGAACGGTGCCACTGTCAGTGAAATTGCCGGGCGCGCCTCCCTGGGCACCACCATCATTCCAAAACAAGCGGGTAGGGAAACTGCCCACATCCCGGTAGCCGTTCGATACCAGGGCATCCAGATCGCCATCGCCGTCGAAATCTGCCAGGGCGATACCACCATAGGTAGCCTGGGAATCAACGAATTGCCAACGATCGGAGAATTGGCTGGCATCGTTAAGCCGTACCACGTAACCCACCCCCGCGCGCTTGCCGAAGTAATCAACATCACCATCGCCGTCCAGGTCACCCCAGGCGATCACATATTCATCCAGTTGCAGGCCGCTTTCAGAAAAATTTCCCGCGCCATCGTTCAAGTACACTTTATCGGGCAGGCCGTTGAAGTCAAAATACACCACATGCGCATCGAGATACCCATCCCCGTTAAGATCGAGCAGATTCACTTCAACTGCGCTGGAGCTGGCATCGCCCAAATCCTGGCCGCTATCCAAAAAAATGCCAGATCCGTCATTCAGGTAGATTTTGCTGTGTTCCAAAAATTGGTGGCAGACGATGAAGGCATCCAGATCGCCATCCAAATCGAAATCTGCAAGGACTGCGCCGTGGCCGTACGCTGTCAGTTCCTGACCGGTATCGCTGAAGAGGCCGCGGCCATCATTGAGCCAGACTGCGGCGGGATTT
>DOTA01000514.1 GCA_003513015.1 Chloroflexota bacterium | reverse complement strand
TCCTTGCAGACATTGTGCCATCCCGGAAAAGGGTTTCCGGGACAAACCTTCCCCCCATAAGTGCAAGCCCGCGGTCCTTACGGGCACACCTGTCCCCGGAACCTGTGTAGGGGATTGCACTATCCCGAAAGATGACTTTCGGGAGNNGTGCCTGTTGCCACCGCCGTAGTCGCTGTATATACCCAGCGCCCGCTGTTGGCCGGGCTTTCGCTGGCCGCCCCGCTTTCAATCGGGTCGCCCTCGCTATCGCTCACGGTCACCTGCACCGCCATCACCGTGAAATCATCGCTCGCCATGATGCTGATCTCATCCCCGGCCGCCCCGCTGTAACCTGCCAGGTCGATCTCATCTACCGACGGTGCATTGAAAAAATCCGCCACGGTCAGGCTGAAAACCGGCTTGCCCTTGGCCTTAGCGCCTTCTTCATACAGAGCCTTTGTCTCCGGGTCGGCAAACACCATCTTGCCGTAGAGCGCCGCCTCCCGAAAGCGTGCCTGCTGAGCCAGTTGCGCCGGGGTAGGCTCTACCCCGCTCAGGTCTGGCTTGGCGCTCAGCACCGTTTGGTCACCATAGCGCTTAAACACCAGATCACCTACCTGACCTTGAATCTGCTCCAAAATTGGATTGAGTTTGACTTTAGCCATAGAAAACCTCCTATTCTTGTAGATCGGCTAAAAGAAAATAGTGACATCCCACCCGTGTGGTGATGCCCATTCAACCCCAGAACCGCTCTGGGGCATCACAAACTGCGTCAACGTTCTTCTCGCGTCAGCCTCAATAAATTTTGTAAAACTTCCCCCCTAAACCTAAAACTCACTCAAAAAACACAACCCTTATGATAGCGCATCCTGCGCTCATCCTTCGTACATCCTTGCTAAAACCAGGCTAAAACTCAGGCATTCCCGCACTACCTTCCCCGCAAAAATAATTGTTGAGCCAACACTCAGCATATTGAGCCTGTCGAAATGTGCCAACTGCGAGAATCTAAATCCTGTGATAAACGCAAGATGCTGGCCTGCGCAGTTACATTGTTAAGAGCGGTGGCGTTTTCTACTCACAACCAGCTCAATCCCAGCACATCAAAGTTGGGAACACCCGAACTTCTAACCCCTAATCCGCCGCCCCTTTCGCCAACTCCCACCAGCGCCGCGGCCAATACAACGGCCACAACCACCCCGGCTGGATTTTGTAAACCCACTTCAAATACTCTGGCGTGGGCAGCAGCATCCCCCGTAGCCAAATGGTCCGCCATCATTTCAATTTGATCGAGATTGATCCTTTGTGCCACTAGAATTGCATTCAAACCACACGATCACATCCAGCATGACCAGTTGGTGTGTGTTGTAGGGAGTAATAAGTTTAGCCCGTTGTTCTCAATTTAAAAATTTGTTTTTGGAGATACAGGAAGGCTACCGGAGGCCATAAGATCAAGGGGAGAGCTTGAAAAGCCTCCTTAACGATTTGATACCTTGCTTTCTCTAACTGTCCATCTTTTTTGTGATCTGACAGAAATTGAGTTCCGAGGAGTGCAGTCAAATCAGGAAAGTGTAGTTGAAGGATCACCCACATTTCAGAGAAGCTTTGTTGTCGATGGTAGTTACGGGTAATTTTGACCAATGCCTCCTGATCATCTTGGGTGAGCAATCCCAATAAGATATAAAGATCCATAACCCATTTTAGGATTAAGTTATTTTTGGTGCTGTGTCTGGTAAGGTGAGTAGATAAGTGAACAATCTGCCAGGGCGTTGATAAAACATTTTGTCCAGCTTGCTTGTCTACATTAACCATACTGGTCGGGATAAAAGGTTCGTGTTGGTAGCTTCCTGATAAACCCCAGTGAATCTCCAAGAGAATGCCCGCTTCTTGTTTGAAAAAAATCAGATGGTCCCCTTTCGCTTCCAGGAAAGCATATTGTTTTTTCAGCAGTTTGAATGTTTTATAGACACAAGATTCTGGTATCAGCAAATCCAAATCCCCCATCGGCCTTAGCCCCGGATCAGGATAGACGGTCTGTGCCAGGGCCGCTCCTTTCAACACGATCACCGGGATTTTTGCTGCTTCGAAAGCTGCTAAAATTCGATCCAGTTCACCCAACAGCACTGCATTGCGCGCCGCCGTTTTGTAATAACTGGTTTGTAAAAATTTCCACACCGCCGCAGGCATGAGCGCAAGAACGCCTCCATTGTGTTCATTACGCCATCCCGATGCCGGAGTATCGGGGCTTTCCACTACACACTGCCCACTCCCCACTGCTTTCAGTTTCCAATACAGCAACGGCCCCACCCCCTCCGCTTCGGCCATGCTTGCCAGCAGTTGCCACTCTGCCTGGCCAAACTGCGCCCAATCAACCTGCTCCTGGCGCTCTGATAGCACCTTGCAAATCGCATCATATACCAGGCTGGTGTTGCCCTTCAATTGGTGATATTTTGCTGGCGCGGGAATCAAATTATCGTTCATAAAATCAAAATCAACCGGGATTTTTCACCCTGGATATACTCCCCTTGTCAAAAATCACGAAGATTGCCCAACCCCGATTCGTGAGAACAGGGGGACGACAATTCAATCATCTGGCGCGCTCCGCCCTTCCGACATNNGTCGTATCGCAGATTGCGCCATCCAAGCACAGGAGTGCTGGGAAAGTCGAACAGCCCAATCAAATCTTTACCTTTTCTCCACCCTTTCAAAACCAGCTGCCCGAGAGCAAAATACGCTTTTAGCTTTAAGCGCAAGTCTGCTTTCCCTGCAAACCTTGCGCCATCCCGGAAGAAGACTTCGGGGAGCAACTTGCCTCACTCCTTCCGAATCTGTGAAACATCCAGTTCTACCGGAACTTCGCGCTGATTATTGATAAATTGCAACAGCACCCGCACTCGTTCTTGTCCATCCAGGCGGGCATCGAAAATCGCCTCGAAACCGGCAAACGGCCCTTCATGGATTTGAACCTTATCGCCTGCTTTCAGCCCATCGAAAACCTCACCACCCGCCTCGGCAATCTCTTGAATGCGCTGCTTTAATTCGTTAATCAAATTATCCGGCACTACGGCGGGTTCTCCGCCAAACCGTACCAACCCTAAGGTGTGTGGCATCCACAGGAAAGCCGAAACCCCGGTTTCCTCCAGATTTGCCCGGATAAACATATATCCCGGAAAATACGCTCTAACTTTACGCGCTCGCGGGTTCACCGGATGCACGCGCACCCGGGGATAATAATGCTCAACCCCCTGATTTAGTAACTGCTGCCATACAGTATCTTCTTTGCGGGGTTTGGTCCTCAGTGCATACCAATGTTGTGTCATTGCAATCCACCACTGAATTCTAATTGCCACGCTTAAACGACACCAAAATAAACACTCCTAAAATCAAATCGCATCGCACTACTCCAATAAAAAGCCCGTTTATTCTAATCCAACGGTACCCGCTTGACAAGCAAAATTCTGAAATATGGTAAGGTCAATCGCAGGCTGAAAAAATTGCTGCAGCCTTCTGTGCTTGACGAAGAGAGCGATTCAAGAGATATTCTCGTACTCCTATGGAACAAAAAAGCCCTGGGTAATATTTCTGGCAATCCCAAGATAATATGGAAAACGCAGAAATTTTCCATATATNNGTTCAAAATAATTACAGAATTGAAGGCCCCTGATCCTCATTTGAAACTGCGAGAAACGCAAAAGCATTGTATAATCTAACCATTGTTAAGGTGGCAGCCTGTGATGCACCCCCCAAAAAGGTATTTTAAATAAACCCAAAATCACGTTAATTTAATTCTCTATGGAAAAAATCGGTCGCTACAAAGTAATTGCTGAACTCGGTCGCGGTGGCATGGCCACGGTTTACCGTGCGGTAGATCCCAGCTTTGAACGAGAAGTCGCCATCAAGGTTTTACCACAGGCCTTTTTACACGATCCTCACTTCCGGGCACGCTTTGAACGTGAAGCCAAAGTTATTGCCGCCCTCGAACATGCTGCCATCGTCCCCGTTTACGATTTTGGCGAAGATCACGATATGCCTTTTATCGTCATGCGCATGATGTCAGGCAATTCGCTGGCCGATAAATTAAAAGATGGAAAATACGAAATCGATGATGCCGCCCAGGTCATCATCCGCCTCTCCTCTGCTTTAGCTGCCGCCCACAAGAAAGGCATCATTCACCGGGACCTCAAACCCGGTAACATCCTCTTCGACCAGTATGATAATGCCTTTCTTTCCGATTTTGGCATTGCCCGCATCGCCGAAGCTGGAGCCACCCTGACCGGCAGCAACATTTTAGGTACCCCGGCCTACATGAGCCCCGAACAAGTTGCCGGTGATAAAGATCTCGACGGCCGTAGCGACCTTTACTCTCTAGGCGTGCTTTTTTACCAGATGTTGGTAGGCAATACCCCTTATCAGGCGACCACCCCGGCCAAAGTAATGATGATGCACCTCTTGGAGCCAGTGCCCAATTTGATGCAAGCCCTGCCGGATGTTTCTCCCGAAGTTGAAGCCTGGTTTGAGAAAGTTTTGGCAAAAGACCCTGATGATCGTTTTGCCACCGCCGCTGAAATGGCGGAGGCCTTGAAAGCCGCCCTGCGTGGGGAAATGCACCCCACCATCCAATCCTCGAAGAGTAGCGACCCCACCGCCAGTCAACGCACGGTGGTAGATTCTGGCTTTGGGGTGGGTGCCAGCACCACGGTAGCCCCCCCTGCCCGACAAAAGACTCCCCCGCCTCGCCTTCAGCAGCCGGCTCGTAGTGGCACGCCTCCCCCGCAAACCCCTCCGCCCTCTACGCATGTTGCTCCTGCCGCAGCCGCCCAGCCGAAATCTTCCAGTTTCCGCTGGCTGCCTTTGCTGATCGGCGTGATGGGATTAGGAGGTATTCTGGTAATTGCCCTCGGCGCGCTGGCCTTTTTCGGTTCGCGTGGCAGCGGCCCTCTGGCGAGTTTGTTCTCAGGGGCAGCGCCAACGCCTATCCATACCTCTGCGATCATCCCTAGTGCCACGCCCAAACTCGAAACGGATTTGCCACTCGTCGAGGCTACCAAAACCCCGCAGCCCACCCAAACGGAACCCAGCGCCACCGAGGCGCTCCTCCCCCCAGAAGAACCTGCCACCAATACCCCCGAATTACCCACCGCCACCCTTGAACCCAGCCTCACCCCTGCTTCGGATGCTCTGACGATCGGTGGTGCCGATGCCATCGCTTTCATTGACGGAAACGAAGTTTGGCTCATGAACTTAGATGGCAGTGATCTTCACCAACTTACCTCCGATGGCGCTGAGAAAACCCGCCTCAGATGGCTGCCCGATGGCTCTGCCATCACTTATATTTCTGGCAAGTGCATCTGGGCCATCGATTACCAAAATGAACAAACGGATTTTCTCGCCTGTTTCGAAACGGCCAAAAGCATTAGTGAATTTTCGGTTTCACCGGATGGCGCCCGCGTTGCCATCAGCCTCAATCAGGAACTCTTTGTTGTGCCCTTCGATCGAGCTCTGCTTGCCCAGGCCCGTTTCCGTTCTGATTTGATCGCCATGAGCGATTGTGAGGTTCTGGCTCCCCTTACAACTAGCACCGGCTCCAGTGTGATTGTCAGCCAGGTGCAATGGTCGAAGGATGGCACGCGTTTGGCCATCAACGTTAAGGCCCCGGTCAATGGTATCCAATCCGATCTGATCCGTTTTACGGATATTAGCAGTTGCCAATATACCGACACCCTCGATGAGTTTCCCTCCCGGCGATTGGAAATTGACGATTACGAAAAATACCCTTATATCCAAAACTTTGGCTACGATGGATACTATCTCTTCTCCCTGGTTAGCTACACCCGTAATGATGGCTACGGTCACTTGTATTTCTACAATACCGACCAGCATCGCTCAGAGAGTATGGTCGATCCTATTGGTGGCACCTGTTGTTACCGCGATCCGCAGTTCAGCCCAGATGGGCGTTACGTTATCTTTGCCTATCAACTCTTCGACCCTGCTGCGGTTACGCAGCTCTTTTACGCACCCTACGCCACTTTAGGAACCGGCGCTAACCTGAAACCGATCCCGCTGCCGGAGGATTTCTTTGCCGATCGCAAGGTCAAACCTCAGCCCGCCCTGCGTCCCGCTCCCGGTCAGTGAGTCTGGCTGGTTCTTCCAATAATTTGTCCTGAAACCGAGTTTTGTCTTCAAGAACTCGGTTTCTCTCTCAAAATTCAGATTTCACCTTTCCCAAACCCCATGAAAACTCGCGCAGTTATCCTGGCTGGTGGTGAAGGCTCCCGTTTGGGAGTGCTCACCATCAAACGTACCAAACCCGCCGTCCCTTTTGCCGGAAAATATCGCATCATTGATTTCACCCTCTCGAATTGCGCCAATTCGGGCATTTTCGACGTTATGATTCTGGCGCAATATCGCCCGCATTCGCTCATCGAGCATATTGGCGCGGGTGGCCCCTGGGATCTTAACCGTGATTTCACGGGCGGCGTGCGCATCTACACCCCCTACAAAACTCGCCGCCATGCCGATTGGTATGGCGGTACTGCCGATGCCGTTCAGCAAAACTTTACTTTCATCAGTAGCACCAAGCCGGATTTTGTCCTGTTACTCTCAGGCGACCATATTTACGAAATGGATTATGACCCCATGATCGCCTTTCATATCGATCATCAAGCCGATGTTACCATGGCGACCGTCCGCGTCCCGCTGGATGAAGCCTCGCGCTTTGGC
>DOTA01000144.1 GCA_003513015.1 Chloroflexota bacterium | reverse complement strand
CGCCAGCCGAAGCTTAAAATTTCTCCCCCATAACCCCGAATTTTGTAGGGGCGTCATTGAATGACGCCCCTACTTTTTTAATCATCGCCTAGGGCACCAGCTGCAAATGGCCCTCGGCATCCGCTTCGATGGCGGAGCGTTCCCACTGTTGAGTGTGATATTGGATCAAGCGCCAAGGATCGGCCATATCAACATAGTGGGGGTGATAAGCATGGCCCGATTGCCCGGTGGGGTGGATGCTCTGTGAGTTCTGCCAGTTGCTCAAATCCATGATGACCCGCTCGGAGGGCAGATGGGGAACTTCAAAAGTATCCAATGTAGACCAGGAGGTCGCATTCACAATAGCGCTGCCGCCTGAGGTGCGGTAAGGGCCACGGTTGAAAGCTGAGTTGATCAACGGGAAGTTGTTCATCACCTGATTGTGGAAAGTTAAGGTGTGCAGATCGCCCCAGGCCCATTTGGCGGGGTCTTTCCCGGCCAGGTCGCGCAGTTCTTGGCGGGCAGCCTCTAAGGATTGCGCAAAAATATCATCCCGAGATTCAACCGCGGGCGTAGTTTGATCATCCCACCAGGGGGAAGCAGGATCATATAAAATTTGGCGAGTAACTTGCATCCACTGCGCGCCGCCCTCGGGCCAGAAATATTCCGGCACATCATCGTTGAAGGTCAGGGCCAGCAGATGCTTCCAAAAGGCCGCGTAAACCGCCGCGGGCGCGGAATCCATATCCATCTGGTAATCCCAGCCTTCCAACAGGCCGCGGAATTTTACTAAATCCTGATCTGTGAGGGGCGCATCCAGCAAAACGGGCACCAGTTCTGCGGCCAGCAAATCCATGTTGTCGCCATGAATTTTTTGGATGTAAGCGGCATCGATCGGGCCGGGGGCGCTTTCGATCAAATCCACAATGCGCCGGGCGCGAAAGCCGTGGGCAAAAATTTGCGAGATCATGTAGGGATATTCCGGCCCCACCACGGCGTTGTTAGCGGTGGCGATATAACCCTCCGGCGGGTTGAAGGCATAGGGCAGTTCTTCGAAGGGGATGTAGCGCTGCCACTCGTATTCGCCCGTCCAACCCGGCACGGGATATTGCCCATTGTGACCCTCGGCCCGGATCGGAATATTGCCGGGGGTCTGGTAGCCGATGTTGCCCTGCAAATCTGCGTACACGATATTTTGGGCAGGCGCGGCAAATTGGGAGGCCGCGGCCCGAAACTCTTCCCAGTTTTGGGCAGTGTTAAAGTTCCAGATAGCGCAGGTCACGCAGCTCGGTTCGAGCGCGGTCCAGCGGATCGCCAGGGCGTAATTTTCGGGTAAATCAACCCCGGCCGTTTCGCCAAAATCTTCCAACCCATAAACCTCAGTGATCAGCGGCCCATGACGGGTGATCCGCACGGTCTGCTCGACCGGATCGCCACCTGCCACATTGATGACTTCGGTAACGATTTCCATATCGACCCACTCACCCTGGAATTCGTATTGGTTCGGGTTCTCAGGGTTGATCTTTTCGATATAGAGATCAACCACATCTGGCCCAACGTTGGTGAAACCCCAGGCCAGGTTGGCGTTATGTCCTACGATGATTCCCGGAGTCCCGGCAAAGGAGAATCCTGCAACCTCGTAGCTACAATCCGCGCTGACAGGGGCACAATGCAGCCCGTTTTCGTACCAAATCGAAGGCATTTGCGCCGACAGGTGCATATCATTCGCCAGCAGGGGCATGCCGCTCTCGGTCAGCGCCCCGGAGATAACCCAACTGTTTGAGCCGATGGCGTCCGAATGATTGGCACCTGCGAGGTTGATCTGCCGATCAGCCTCCTGCAAGGCCGGGTAAACCGCGGTTACCAGGGCGGCATCATCTGTAGGAATGGACGCGGTGCCGGTGGTCAGGTGCGGGTGCGGCACAATTACGGGATGATCGGCCGGGTAGGGTGGCAGCACAAAATCGATTTGCTCTTGCGTTAGATCGTGCAGCAACATGGCATAGGTAATTTCATAATCGAGCTTGCTGCTGCCCAATTCCCAGGCCATGGCTTTGGCCCAGGTCAGGGTATTGATGGGGGTCCAGGGCGCGGGAGTGTAACCAGCGTTGATGATCGGCAAAAAGGCATATTCCAGGCTGATGGCCGTACCTTGATGATCGGCCAGATAAGCGTTCACCCCCGCAGAGTAAGCCTCCAAAACATCCTGTATGGCGGGATCCATCTGAGCGAATTCCACCTCGGCGATGCGTTCCCAGCCCAGGGTACGGAGGAACTGATCGGTAGAGAGCGTGTTAGCTCCCAAAAGCTCAGAGAGACGTCCCGAACCCTGGTGCCGCCAAAAATCCATTTGCCAAAAGCGATCCTGGGCATGCACATAACCCTGCGCGAAAACTAAATCATGCAGGCTGGAGCCGTAAATCTGCGGCACACCATAGGAATCGCGATAAACATCTACCGGGCCATCCAAACCTGTGAGTTGGATTTCCCCGTCAATCTGCGGGAAGGATTTTTTAGCCACACTACGGGTGATAGCCGGGGCCGTCAGGGCGGCGATGGCCCCGATCACGAGCAAAACGACGAGAATAATCAATAAAACACGGCCAATTTTCTTTAACATGTACTTCTCCTCGGGCGAAATAATTTTCAAAATCTGGTTGTAATGAAAGCAGAAACACTGGATTTCAAGATGAGTTACACGCGCCGGCCCAAAGGGAAAGCTCGCGTGTTTAAGCGCGAATCGCGCGTCCCCAAAGATAAAGACGCGCTTCCAAGGCTTGAGACGTTATTTTCAAAGGGCTGCATCCGTGCAAAAAAAGCTGACTGTCACTTGCTAAGTGACAGTCAGCTTCATATTTTTTATAGATCAGTCCGTTGTTTTGGAGCATTGCTTCTGGATTAATCTGGGCCATCCCCCATCGCCACCACAAAGGCCACGGCATAAGCTTCGCTATGGCTCAGGCTGATCGACCAGGTGTGCAGCCCCAGGCTTTGGGCCACGCGCAGGGCTTCGCCATGCAAATGCACCTGCGGGGCACGCTGTTCGTCGCGCAGCACTTCCATATCGGTAAGCGGCACTCGGCCCATGCCTGTTCCCAGGGCTTTGCTGATGGCTTCTTTGGCGGCAAAGCGCGCCGCCAGCGAAGCGATATTCTCCCCCGCATCGGCTAATTCACCGGGAGTAAAAAAACGCTGCTTGAAGCGCGCGCCCTGGCGCTCGACCACCCCGGCCACGCGCTCGATTTCTAAAATATCGACACCTGTGGCAAGTTTCATGGCCCGGCTATGGCAATCGCCAGTTTATTGGGGTCCAAATAGTGCTGGGCCGCGGCCAAAACATCTTCGACCGTGACGGCGTTGATCTGTTCGGCATAATCGCGGTAGTAATCCAGCCCCAAATCATAGCGTTCCAGGTTGAGCAGCGCGCCTGCCACGCCGCCATTTGATTCTAGGGCCAGCGGCAGCCGCCCCACAAAATTGGCCTGGCTGTCACTCAACTCCTCGGCACTGACCGGCTGGGTCACAAAACGCTCGATCTCGGCGCAAATCAAATCCACGGCCTCGTCCACGTTCTCCGGGTCTACACCCGCGGCCACCGACCACGGCCCCGGCCCTAAACCGCCGCTCAAGCCGCTGTAAGCATAATAAGCCAGCCCGGCTTGCTCGCGCACCACATCACCGATGCGTCCCATCATGCCAAACTGCCCTAAAACGCTATTGCCCAGCGAGGCAGCAATGAAATCCGGGGCGCTGCGAGCGGGACCAGCCGCACCGACAACTACATCCGATTGGCTTTTACCGGGAATGCTGAATTTTTGGGTAACGGAATCAACCAGCGGTGTCAGGGCGGGGAGTTCGGGAGGCTGCGGTTGATCAGGGTTTTTCCAATTCCCCAGAGCCGCGCGTACCCATTGCACCGCATCCACAGGTTTTACCGCGCCCACGATGGAGATAACCATCCCTTGGGGGCCATAGTGCTTTTTGTGGAAATCGATTAAATCTTCGCGGTGGATTTTCTCGACGGTTTCAGGGAAGCCATCTTCGGGGCGGCCATAAGGATGGTTGGCGTAAACGATCTGATCGAAGGTTAGCGAGGCCATCTCGTGCGTATCTTGGGCGCGCATGGCCAGACCGGTGAGCAATTGCGCTTTCAAGCGCGCCACCTGCTGGCCGGGGAAGACCGGCTCCAACAAGGCTTCGGTCAGCAATTCCAGCAGCAAGGGCAAATCTTCTGCCAGGGCTTTGCCGTTGAAACTGGCGGTATGCGTGGCTCCGCTGAAGCCCAGCGAAGCCCCTGCCGATTCAAGGGCATCATAAATACTTTGAAAATCACGTTTGTGGGTGCCCCGCATCAGGGCTGAAGCGGTGAAATCTGCCAGGCCCAGTTTTTCTGCGGGGTCAAAGATACCACCCGCAGCCAGGTATCCACTGACCATCACAGAGGGGCTGTTAAAGTTGGGCCGGGTTAAGACCACAATCCCGTTTTCGAGTTGCTCGCGGGTGATGTCATCCGCGCCGGGAAGGGCAGAGTGGGAATGGGTTATCATAGGGATACCTCCCCATTGCCGGTGGGCAAATAGGTTCCAAGCACGCGATTTTGCGGGCGCAGGTAGGTTTGGGCAATGCGCTGCACGTCTTCGGGGGTGACTGCCGCCAGGTTATCGAGGTATTGGTCAAACCAATCCATGGAGGCAAACATCTCGGTGAAGCCCAGCCAAAATCCCTGGTTGGTGATGCTCTCGCTGCCGTAGGCAAACAAAGCCTTGGCCTGTTTCACGGCGCGGGCCAGGGCCTCCGGGCTGGGAATTTCATCTTGAGCGCGCTTGATTTCGTCATCCATCGCGCGGATCACATCATCCGGTTGGCGTTGCGGATGCACCGTGGCGGTGATGGTGTAAACGAAGGGGTCAATGGTGGCGGGCAGGTCACCCTGAATGCTGACAGCCAGTTCGCCTTCCACCAAGCCCCGGTAGAGGCGTGAAGTTTTGTTGGAAATACCACCGCCAAACAAATTTAGGCTACTCGGGCCGGTGAGCAGGCTATCCAACACCACAAAGGGGAAAAAATCGGGGTCGGTGGCGGCCGGGGCGCGGTAGGTATCTTGCACGAAGGCGGTTTCGCCGGGGCCTTCCACAACCAAGCGCAGCTCGCCGCGCGGTTGCGGTTCGGGGCGTGCCCGGCGCAGGGGAGTCTCGCCGCTGGGGATCACCTCAAAAAGTTCTTGGATGCGAGCTAGCATACTTTCAGTTTCGAAATCGCCGGTCATCACCAAAACGGCATTATTCGGTTGGTAGTAGGATTTGTAATGGCGATAGAGATCGTCACGGCTGATAGTTTTGAGATCAGCCAGATCGCCGACGATCTCATGATGGTAGGGATGTACCCGGAACGCTGCGGCTTGGACGGCTTCGCCCAACTGGAAGAGAGGGTGATTCTCGTTCCCCTGGCGCTCCGAAATAATCACGGTGCGCTCGGAGGCAACTTCATCGGCATCGAAAACGCTATTGACCATGCGATCCGCTTCCAAGCGAGAACCAAGATCGATTTTATCGGCGGGCATGGTCTCGAAATAGGTGGTCCAATCCATATAAGTGAAGGCATTCCACATGCCGCCATCGCGCGAGACGGCTTTATCGAGCACACCCGCGGGGAACTGCTGTGTCCCTTTGAATTGCATATGTTCGACCCAATGCGAAACGCCTGTGATGCCGGGAATCTCATCGCGCGAGCCGACCCGGTACCAAACCCAATTACTGATAATCGGGGCGGTGTGAATCTCCTTGAGCATGACTTGCAGCCCATTGGAGAGGGTAATGTTGGTAACAGTTTGGGGCATAAAAATTACCTCTAAAAATTCACCACGAAGGCTCAAAGTCACAGGAAATCACAAAAATAGGTTTTGGGGTTCCTTGTACATTTGAGTATTCGTAGTAGAAATCAATTTTGTTTTGATGGCCGCGCGGGAGTTGTGCACGGCTCAAGGTTGCGGGATATTGAAAATAATAATGCAAGCTTCCCCCAAAAGGCCCTTGCAGAAGGGGGTATCCAACCAGGCGTTGGGTAGATCACCCAACATTTTCCGGAAGGGGCTAACCACATCTTGCAGACCCGTAAAGGGTTCGTGGAGTTCGGTTTGGTTGAGCGGGATATTCACCGGAACTTCGAGCACCACGGGGACTTCTTGATCTACCGGCACGGTAATATTCAGGGCGATGGGCAGGGGTAGCCCCGCCGGAAGAACAATATCTGCCGGGGCGTTGATACTCAACCCGCCGGTATTAATTACCACCGAAGCGCCGTAGATGGGCGTTGGCTCCGTAAGATACACGGTGGTATTGGTGGTCACGGGCAAGTCGAACTTCACGGGGATGGTGTCTTCCACCGTCACCGAAGTAACGATCGTGGCTTCATCCATTTTTACGAAATTGTCATAAAGCCCACCGATCAGGCTATTTTCTACGATATCGTTGAGGACAAAGAGCTGCTGGCCTAAGATCAGCACGGTGACGATCAAAATCACATTCAGCACAATCGAAAAGACGCCAGCCACGGTCCAAAAGGCTGGGGCGATTTTACCCTGCCACAAAAACCTTTTGACGCGCTCCTTTTGGGGATCTTGGGGAGGTTGTTGGGGTGAGCCGGTGGGGTTAGGTGAGTTGGTCATGGGCCACGCTCCTGATCTTAAGTAATTGGATGGTGCTATACCCTTCACAGTCACAAATTGCGCCTCCTACCTGCTAAAAGCGCAATTTGTGACCGGGGCCATTATAGGTATCTGGTACTAAGAATATAGCACAGAGAGGCACTTTTGGGGAAGGTTCGGAAAAAATTCCAGGTTGAACGCGACACGCCCAACCTGGAAAAATCGGTTTACTTCTCTTCGATGGTGATAGTGATGATCTTATCACCAGGCGGTAGCGCTCCTGCCTGGGATGGATCGCGCGGCGTCAGGCTTTCAGCCACATCCATGCCTTCGAGCACTTCACCAAAAATGGTGTAACTGCCATTCAGACGCTCGGCCGGTGCGTAGGTAATAAAGAACTGGCTGCCATTGGTATCTGGGCCGGAGTTTGCCATAGCCATCAATCCGGCGCGATCAAATACCAGATCGGGGGTGGTTTCGTTTTTGAAGGCATAGCCGGGGCCGCCCATACCGGAACCGGAGGGATCGCCGCCCTGAGCCATGAAGCCGGGTAGTACGCGATGGAAGGTTACGCCATCGAACCAACCTTCACGCGCCAGAAAAACGAAACTATTGACGGTCATGGGGGCCACATCGGGGAAAAGTTCAACCACGATATTGCCCTTCTCAGTTTCGATGGTGGCAATGTATTGTTTGAGGGGATCGATGACCATCGGCGGGCATTCAGTGTATTGATGCACGGTCAATTTATTGGCGTCAATGATGCGCTCGAAACTGGCATAATCCAGGTTGCCCTGGTAAGGGACGTTATTGATGGCGACAAAGGGCGTACCGGGCAACCCAATTTGTTGCCCGTAATCCCAGGCAGCCTGCGCTTTGGCAACCATGGCATCACTGGTGAGATCGCTGGCAAACTGATCCTTATCCAGGCCCAACTCGGCAGCATTATCAATCACCCAAGCTGGGAATTGATCGGCGGAAAGCAGCGTCCAGGTGTTGTAATTACCAAACAGAAAATCATGCATCTCCCAGAATTTTCCTTGCAGACCGGCGGCTTCGGCAGCCTGGGCGGCCAACAGGGCTTTATCGTGGATGCTGGCGAGGGGGAAGTGGCGGTAGACGAAACGAACATCTTCGGGGTAATTTGCTTGGAGTTGCGCCATCACGGGCGCAAGCTGTGCGCAGTACGGTCATTGAAAGTCGGAATATTCGACAATCGTGACCGCGGCGGTATCCAATCCCTGCGCCCAGTCATCGGCGGTGACGCCGAAGATGGCGACCAACTCCGCGGGGGCTGCCTCTTGATCGCCCACCAGGGTACATTCCATCCCGGGCGCGGCCGGCCCCTGG
>DOTA01000142.1 GCA_003513015.1 Chloroflexota bacterium | reverse complement strand
CCGGCGCTGGATGGATTCTTGCGCTACCTCGAGCGTGATTTTGATGATGCCGCTTTCATCTGGGGGGGTAGATTCAACCGCTAATTCCAGGGCATTGAGGGCGTTACGGGCATCACCCCCGGCTACATGCACGAGATGTTGGCTGGCCTGCGGGGTGAGGTTCACCTTGCGGGTCCCGTAGCCTCTTTCGGGGTCGGCTAAGGCGCGTTCCAACAGGCTGTGAACATCGGCATCTTCGAGATTCCGCAGTTGAAAGACACGCGAGCGACTCACCAGGGCACCGATCACTTCAAAATAGCGATTTTCGGTGGTGGCTCCGATCAACGTGACGGTGCCATTTTCAACGTGCGGCAGCAGGGCATCTTGCTGGGCTTTGTTCCAGCGGTGAACTTCGTCGATGAACAGGATGCTCGACGCGCCATATAATCTTTTGCGCTCGATGGCTTCATCGACCAATTCGCGCAGACGCTGCTTGCCATCCAGCACGGCGGAGAGGGTTTCAAAGTGAGATTTGGTCTGGTTGGCGATGACTTGCGCCAGGGTGGTTTTGCCTGTGCCCGGAGGCCCCCACAAGATAATGGAAGCAAACAACCGATCCGATTCGATGGCACGGCGCAGCAACTTCCCCGGCCCGATGATATGCTGTTGCCCAACATATTCGCTCAGGTTGCGCGGGCGCATGCGGGCCGCCAGAGGAGCCTCATGCGCTAAGCGCTTTTTCATCGCATAATCAAACAGATCAGACATGCCCCCCATTATACTTCTTTTGTCACTCAGACCTGTTGGGTGAATAAAATCAGGCCAACGCTGAATATACAATTTGGAACAAAATACTTTTCGCAAAGGCTTGTAAGGGTTGACCGGCTAAAGTATGATTGACCCTATCGGTCTTGCCATAAAAAAGACAAAGTTACGAGTTTCCCCGATAAAAATGGGAGAACCGAATTTTTTAGAGAAATATCGAGAGAGCTATGAATCACACATCAACAAAACTCCATCTGGGAGCCGCCTACTACCCCGAACATTGGCCTGAAGCGCGCTGGCCTGAAGATATCCGCTTGATGCGGGAGGCCGGTTTCACGGTTGCTCGCTTGGGCGAGTTTGCCTGGAGCAGCTTCGAACCCACGGAAAATGAATTCCACTTTGGCTGGTTGGAGCAGGCAATTGAGCTACTGGCAAAAAATGGCATTGCCAGTGTTTTAGGCACGCCCACGGCGGCCCCGCCAGCCTGGCTGACGCAAAAATATCCGGCCACTTTGGCGGCAGATGAAAACGGTCAGCGCTACGAGCATGGCAAGCGCTGCCAGTATTGCGTCAACTCGCCGGAATATCACGAACGCAGCCGCAACATCGTCTCCCAAATGGCGGAACACTTGGGGGCCAACCCCAACGTCATCGGCTGGCAAATCGATAACGAGTTCAATACGGTTTGCTATTGCGATACCTGCCGGGCGGCCTTCCAACAATATTTAGCGAAAAAATTCGAAAGCCTGGAATCTCTGAATGAAAACTGGGCCACGCGTTATTGGAGTCAGAGCTATACTTCCTGGGATCAGATCCCCATCCCCAAAGCCGGGCATAATCCCGGGTTGATGCTGGCTTTCCAACAGTTCATCACGCAATCCTTCAAAAAATATCAGAAACTCCAGGTCGATCTTCTGCGCGCCCGCCTCCCCGAAAATGTGTGGATTACACACAATTTTATGGGCTGGTTTCCCACTTACGATCATTACGAATTGAGCGCCGATCTTGATTTGGCCGCCTGGGATTGGTACGTGGGCAGCGGACAGCCCGATTACACGATGACAGGCGCGACCCACGATTTGGTGCGTGGTTTTAAACGGCGTAATTTTTGGGTGATGGAAACCCAACCCGGCAACGTCAACTGGTCAACCGTCAATAACCATGTCAACCAGGGCGGGATACGGGCGATGGCCTGGCACGCGGTGGGGCATGGGGCGGAGGCGCTGCTCTATTGGCAGTGGCGCTCAGCCCTAAATGGTCAGGAACAATATCACGGCTCTCTGGTGGATCAATCTGGGCAACCGCGGCCGTTGTATGCGGAAATCGCCCAATTAGGGGCCGAGTTTGCAAAGGTCTCTGATTTATTGGCGGGATCAGAAATCAAAGCCAAAGTGGCGATTCTGAATGATTACAATAGCCGGTGGTCGTTGAATTGGCAGCGCCAGCACCAGGATTTTGACTATGTGGCGCATTTGCAACATTATTGCAAGCCCCTGGCGGCCCGCAATATTCCGGTGGATATCATTTCCGCGGACGAGCCACTGCACGGATACCGCTTGGTGATTGCCCCCAGTTTGGTGATTCTCAACCCGGAGAGAACCGCGCACCTGATCGAGTATGTGAAACGCGGCGGAACCCTGATTTTGACTCTGCGCACCGGAATGAAGGATGCTAACAATTCACTTCTGCCGCTGCGCCAGCCGGGCGAACTAACCGAAATTGCCAATGTTGAAGTCGAAGAATATTACCCGCTAGATACCCCGGCTCCCCTTTCTGGGCGCATGATCGGGGATAGTTTCTCGCGTTTGTGGGCGGAGCGTTTGCGCATCCTCGACCCGGAACTCAATACCCTGGCAGTGGCAAATTATGGTCAGAAAAATGGCTGGCTCGACGGCCAAATTGCGATTAGCTATAACCAGCACGGCAAAGGTGGTGTTTATTACGTGGGCGCCTACCTGGATGAAAAAGCCCAGGCCAAAATGTTGGAACACATCTGTAATATTCGCAGCATCAGACCATTGATGGATACGCCCCCAGGGGTGGAGGTTTGCCAGCGAGTCACACCCCAGGGAGAGAAAATCTATCTGGTGATCAATCACCTGGAAGTTGCCGCCAAAGTTTCGCTCCCTTGGGCCGCACGCGAACACCTGAGTGGCTTCACAGGCAAAGGCGCGCTGACTCTAGCCCCTTACGGAATTGCGATCCTGACGAAAGATGCGTGAAATTTCGGGTCAATTACCGCTATCAATAATTTGCATGAAGGCCTCGACCACCTGCGGATCAAACGCTGTGCCAATCTGTTCGCAAATATGGTTCAGGGCTTTTTCATCTGACCATCTCAGGCGGTAGGGGCGATCAGAAGTAAGGGCATCCCAAACATCAATGACAGAGAAGAGACGCGCCGATAGCGGAATTTGCTCACCTGCCAGCCCGAGCGGATAGCCGGTGCCATCCCATTTTTCATGGTGGGCATAGGGAATTTCAAGTGCCGGGCGTAAGTAGGCAATCGGCAGCAGCATTTCGTAGGCTAAAGTAGGGTGCTGGCGCATGATCTGCCACTCTTCATCATCCAGGGGGCCGGGTTTGAGTAAGATGCGATCGGGAATGCCCATTTTGCCAATATCATGAAGTAAAGCACCGCGATGAATATGGATCAGTTCATCCTCGCGCACACCCATAGCCCGCGCCAGTTTCAGGGTGATATCGGTAACTCGCTGGCTATGACCTTTGGTTTCAAAATCTCTAAGTTCAAGGGCACGCGCCCAACCTTCCAGGGTGTTGTTGTAGGCCAGGGTTAGCTCCAGGTTGGAATGTTGCAGGTTTTCAAATAATTCGGCATTTTCAATGGCAATTGTGGCTTGCCCACCTAGAGATTTAAGGTAATCGAGCCAATCAAGTTCCAGGTCGATATGCTGGCGCTGGAAAATTTCGAGCACGCCTTTGACATGTCCCTTCGCGACCAACGGAATGCCTACATAAACGGTAAAGCCCTCGGATTCAAAAAATGGCTCTTTCATAGCGGCATCAGCTTGAGGGTCCAAACCAGAGATGATGATGGCGTTGCGTTCCAGGGCCACTTTACCAGCCAATCCAAATCCCAAACGATAATTTTGCCGTGGGGAACCCATGTGAAAACCACGCCCGGTTTTGTATTCCAAAGTGTGCATATGCCTATTGAGCAACAGAATATCGGCCGCATCAACTTCGAGTTGCGTTATTAATTCATCCAACAGCAAATTAAGGGATAGATTTAGGTCCAGGCTGGCGGTGATAGTGGAATCGATACGGCGCAGGGCAGCCAGACGCTGCAATTGCTGCTGAATTTTCTCATCGGCGCGTTTGCGATCCGTAATATCGCGGGCCACAGACTGGATTGCCTGAAGTTGGCCGTGGGCATCGAAGAAACCCCGATCCGTCCACATTAACCAGCGAATTTCTCCATTGGGTGCAGTCACGCGTTCTTCGTAGCTGACCACTTCATATTCAGGGGTCAAACGCCGGAAAGCATCGTTGACGATGTTTCGATCTTCACCCATGACGCGATGAATGAATTCCTTTCCAACCAGCTCTTCGTAAGAAAATTGGAAGAAGCGGCAATAACTATCATTCGCAAAAGTAAGCGTTCCATCGGGGAGCCAGCGGACGATTAATTCGGTTTGGTCTTCGACAATAGCCCGATAGCGCTCTTCGCTTTCTTGCAGGGCATCTTCGGTCTGTTTGAGGGCTGAAATATCCGGAAATACCGCAATGCCTGCAATCACCTTGCCAGCATGATCCAAAATGGGGGCGGCATTTACCAGCACCCAGCGATGCTCACCTTCTGGATCACCGATGATGAGTTCTACGTTTTCAATGCGCTTTTTTTTGAGAATTGCTTGTGAGAGCGGCAAATCCGCGGGGGCATAAAGCTGGTAATCTTGGTTGTAGCATTTCCAATTTTGGGGATGCAAAGACATGGGAATATCTCTGAGCGGCACCTCAGCTGGGCCTCTGATATCCAGAGCAGCCTGGTTCACGGTGCGGATTATTCCATCTGGGGCTTCAGCGATGATGATGCCCGCCGGTGAATTATCAATGGCAGCCTGGAACAAAGCCTGCGTTTGGCTGAGTTCATCGCTGGTTCTTTTGAGGGCAATAGCCTCAGCCACTTGGGTGGATACGTATTCGAGAATGCGCAACTCGCGCTGACCGTAGACGTGGGGATCGCGATAATGCTGTACCACCATCACCCCGATTACTTGATTCTCTACTTTTAGTGGAACTCCAAGCCAGATGGGTGAGGGGGGGCCAATCAGTTCAATTTCTCCGCTCTGCTCCAACTCTTTGTAAACGATTTGATCGCAAAGCAGCGACTCTCCCGTTCGCAAAACATATTCCGTTAATCCTTTACCGAGCGGCTGTTGACCCGGGTGCGGGTCAACTTCATCCATGAAAAAGGAAAAATTGAGCAGATCGGATTCTTTTTCATAGAGAGCAATGTAGAAATTCTCTGCGCTCATCACCTCAAAAATGGCGGCATGGATTTCAAGATAGAGTGCTTCCAGATTTTCGGCATGATTAGTGGCATGGGAAATCCGGTAAACCGCTTCTTCTAGCTGCTGTGCCCGCACGCGCTCGGTGATGTCTCGGATGATCCCCTCGATAGCAATGGGCTTCCCGGCATCATCAAAAATAAATTGCACATTGCAATCCGTGATGATAATCTCGCCATCTTTGCACCTGAAGGGAATTTCAAAATTTTTGACCCTGCCCTCTTTTTCAAGCGATTCTTTGAGTCTTTCGTGATCGTAGGGGTTTACGTGAATCTCTGCAACCAGATTTTTACCAAATAACTCCCCCGCTTCATAATGCAGCATTTTGGCCGTTGCCAGATTTGCTAATAGAATGATCCCGTCCATATCTGTTCGCAGATAGCCATCTTGCATGGTTTCGAAAATTCTTCGAAAATTTTCTTCGCTCTCCCGCAGGGCCACCTCTGTGCGTTCGCGCTCGCCAATCTCTCGCTGAAGCATTTGGTTTGCCGAGGCTAATTCTTGGGTGCGTTCGCGCACTTTGGTTTCCAGACGTTCGGTTAACTCTCGAAGACGCAAATGCGTATGCACGCGCGCCAGCAATTCATCTTTTTGGTAAGGTTTGGCGATGTAATCGACACCCCCAATTTCAAAGGCCTTAACTTTATCAATAATTTCATTCCTCCCGCTGACAAAAATTACCGGGATACTTTTGAGTTTCTCGATAGATTTCAGGCGCTGGCAAGTTTCATAACCACCCACTCCAGGCATTTGAATATCCAACAAAATCAGGTCGGGGATGGCGAACTCGGCAATTTGGATGCCAACCATACCGTTTGGGGCTTGCAACACCTGATAACCCTCCGCTTCCAAAATGTGAGCTAACATGCGAAGCGTATCAGGAGAATCATCGATAATCAAAACTCTGTTCTGGTGGGGTTCATCGCTCAAAGTTCAGTTCCTTCCTCGAGCAGCAACGCTAAAATTCCCTGGTAATCATAGCGCTGAGTCATTTTTAGTAAACTACTAGCAACCAGTTGATTATAACGGGTGATTTCTTCCACTGTTTTTTCAAGGCCGCTGATATGCCCGATCTTGGCATCTGAGCGTAACTTTTGCAGTAATTCCACGGGAATACCTAGCAAATCTTCTGCCGCCAAAGCAGGAAGGGCCGCAGAAACCATATTCTCTTCTAAATCAGCATACACATAAGTCAAATTCAGGAGTTTGGCAAGCGTTTCGAAAATAACCGCGTCTTTGAAGGGTTTGCGCACAAATTCATCGCACCCGCTTGCCATAATTTTCTGATATTCTTCTTCCAGTGAACTGGCTGTCAGCGCAACAACGATGGTCTTGGTTCCCTGGGGCGCAGCTTTTATTTTTCGGGTGGCCTCCAGGCCGTCCATCACCGGCATCCGCATATCCATCCAAATCAAGTGAGGCTGCCATTCTTCAAATTGATCGAGAGCTTCCTGCCCATTCCTGGCCTCCCGCACGCTCATTCCGATGGTTTCCATCAGCCTGACGACTACTGCCCGGCCGTCATCGTGGTCATCGACAACCAGGATGCGATAAGTTTCCCCATCGGAGGGACGCTGCCCCGGGACTAAACGGATTACCTGTGGGATGGCTAGCCCATTTGCGAGGGGTTCTGATTCTACTACTTGAGGGTGAATCTCAAACCTGAAGGTGGTGCCTACTCCCAATTGGCTGCTGGCCGTCAAATCTCCACCCATCATGCGCACAAAATCCCGGCTGATGGGCAAGCCCAACCCGGTGCCTTCGCGTAAATTTTGGCCGCTGGAGGTTTGCACGAAGGGTTCGAAAAGATGCTCCATCTCCTCGGGCGCAACACCCAGGCCGGTATCTTCGATTTCAAAGCGCAGACCAAGTGGATATTCCTCCGTGGGGGCTAAAGATTCAATCCGCAGCGTGACACGGCCTTGCTCAGTGAATTTGATGGCGTTGCTGAGCAAGTTGAGTAATACCTGGCGCAGTTTGCGCTCATCGGTTTTGATATAGGCAGGCAAATCGGGTGCACGAATGGCCCGAAATTGCAGATTTTTGCTTTCGGCCTGAATGTGCATCATTTCCTCGATGCCATCCAGCAAACCAGGCAAGTTAAAGGTTTCTGGCTCTAAAACCATGCGCCCGGCTTCGATCTTCGAAAGCTCCAAAATATCGTTGATCAGGCTCAGCAAATGTTCACCGCTGCGAGCAATCGCGCTAACATCATCCAATCTTTCCGGGGNNGCCAGCTCTTTGGCGTTGAGCAATTCAATTTCAGCTTGTTCGCGCCGCCGGATCTCGCTGGTAAGTCGCCGGTTCCAGTAAAAAATCAGCATGAATATTGGAATAACAACAATGCCAATTTTCCACAGTAAAGAATAATCGAAGCCGTGCTCATATTTGATTGAAACCCAATTTTGCACAATAGCGCTTCGCTCTTCCTCGGAGATTGAATCCAAAGCCTTCTGCAAGATCTGAACCAGTTCAGGCCAGTCATTGCGCACGGCCATCGAGAGATCGTTGGCGTAGGGGGTATCGCCGGCCACTTTCAAATTGGTGTACCCAGTTTCTTGGATGTAATAACTCGTGGTGACCAGATTCCCAACAAAGGCGAAGGCTTTGCCGGTTTGAACCAGCTCCAGGCCAGATTGAATATCCGGAACCGGAATCACCTGAATTTCGGGATAATCCGACAAAAGCCACTCATGAATGGCATAGCCATCTACTACGGCAACATTCAGGCCGTTTAATTCATCCATACTCCCCACATAGGTGATATCCTGCTGCGTAAAAATCACGATGGGGGTCGAAAGATAGGGCTCGGTAAACAATAGTTGTTCGGCACGATTAGGCGTTTCGGATAAGGACGAAAACATATCAATTCGCCCGTCCTGAAATATGGCGAACAACTCTTGCATACTACTGCCTTTTACAAATTCAAATTGAATTCCAAGTGCGCTTTGCAAGTATTTTAGATATTCAATGGCAATCCCGTGGAATTCTCCTTGTGCGTCCACGAATTCGATGGGGGCCCATTGCGGATCACTGGCAACCCAAATCAGCGGGTGCGCGGCAAGCCAAGCTTTTTCATCGGCTGTCAGGGGAAGTTCTCTTTGGCTGGCGACTGTTTCACTCATTCGCAGCCATTCCAGCCGAATGGCGCGGTGCTCCTCTTCGGTGATGGCTGCAATGGCCTTGTTGATCACGGAGAGCAATTCCGGGCTGTCGTTGCGCAGTCCTAAGCGCGATGATCCTTCTTCCTGGGCATAAAAAAGCAGGGCGATCTTTAAATTTGAAAAGAAGCTCTCTTCAATGATGTACTGCACAACAGCCAGTTCATCGAAGAGGGCATCGGCATTGCCTTCACTGATCATTTTCAGGCCCTCATCGAGGTTTTCAATTTCGATGATCTGATTTTCAGGGCAGTATTCTTCAAATAGACCCACGCGGATGCTATTGGCAATGATCGCCACGCGCAGATCGCAAGCCTGGTTAAGGTTGGAGATGGGAGGGGCATCTTTCAGAGTCACTAACGCCTGAGGTAAAACCAGGTAGGGTTCTGAAAAATTAAGATAGGGCAAGCGGTCTTCTTTGATGGAGGCATTGACAACGCCATCTACTTGATGATCTAAACCCTTCTGCAGGGCTTCACTCCAGGTTGATCCTTCAAATTCAAAGGTGATCCCCAATTTTTGAGCGATCAACTTCATATAGTCGATACTGATTCCGGTGAGTTCCCCCTGGGCATCCCGAAAATTCAGAGGCGGGTTGCCATCATCCACAGAGAGGGTAAGAACCGGATGCTTTTGCAGCCAATCTAGCTCTTCTGGCGTGAGTGGGATGGGAGGGCTTTCTTGCGCCAGTGGAGCAGATTTTGCCAAAACAAGATTGCTGGCCACAAAAAAACTGACCAGCATGAAAATTAAA
>DOTA01000186.1 GCA_003513015.1 Chloroflexota bacterium | reverse complement strand
ACTGACACGGCGCGCTCCGCCGAAACCGGGGAAGTGTTCACCTTCTCAGCCACTACCGCCCTGACGCCCACCATCGAAACCACATTGCCCGTGATCGAAGGCGGCCAGCATATTGAGACTACCGCGGCTCCCGAGTTTGCCCCAGATATTTTAGTTACCAAGAGCACACCCACTTTATTCTTTGCCGAAACATCTTCGCAACCCACGGATGAAGCGCCACTCGCACCTCAATCTAAAGCTTCGGATTCGGAAACCGGCGTTGAAATCGCCCTGAACTCCGCTGATAGTGCCCTCGAAACCAATCCGGATTCCAATACAGAGCAATCACAGCCTGCGGCTTCCGGTCAATCTGGAAATGTTTGGGCGGGGGTAGAAGCGAGTTTGCTGTTGCTGGCGTTGGCTGCCGGAATTGCCTGGGTTTATCTGCGCCGCCGAGGGGGCTGATGCAGGCTGATTTAATGATCTTTTGCCCTCGTTGTGGCACGAAATTAATCAGTGCGTGGCGGGCAGGCCGGGAACGGCCAACGTGTCCGGAATGTGATTGGGTTTTCTTCCCCGACCCGAAGGTGGCCGTTGTCGCCCTGGTGCAGCAAAATGGCAAAATTTTGCTGGCGCGCCGGGTCAACACTCCTCAACAGGGCTTGTGGACTTTGCCCGGGGGTTTTGTGGACGCAGGGGAAGACCCGGCCAGAGCCGCGGAACGCGAATGCCTCGAAGAAACGGGTTTAACGGTTCAAGTTTCTGGGTTGTTGGATGTAATCGCTGGTCAGGAGCACCCGCGGGGTGCTCATATTCTCATCGTTTATCGGGTAGAAATCCTATCAGGGCAGGTGTATCCTGGTGACGATGCTGATCGAGCGGAATTTTTTGATTTGCATAATTTACCCCCATTAGCATTTCGATCAACCCAACAAATTCTTAATCGAATTTCGTAACGAAACTGGTTAAATTGTATGAATTTCATCTTAAAGGGAGATATTGAAATGCTCCTTAATGGGGATTGTGGTAAACTTCCGACACGTTTATTATTCGTTTAAAATTTCTTTAGACAGGAGACAAATTGTGTATACAAAACCGTTAAAACCAATTATTTTGCTATTACTTTTGTTCGTGATTGTGGGGATTGCCTGCGGTGGGCCTCCCGCTGTTGAACCGACCAGCGTACCTGAGAAAGCTCCAGTTGAGCAGCCCGCAGAAAAACCCACAACTCCCCCTGAACCCACACCCACAGAAGAAGAAGTTGTGCCCGCTTCGGGTGCCATTTCGAATATTCAAGATGTGCAAGGCGCGGTGATCCAAATCGAAGCGCAGGGCACTTTTGTTGATCCTGAGTTTGGTGAATATAGTGGTGCAGGCCGTGGTTCTGGCTTTATTATCGATCCTTCTGGTATTGCGGTCACCAATAACCATGTGGTTACGGGAGCGGCTTTGTTGAAGGTTTGGATTGGTGGTGATACCAGCAAAACCTATAATGCGCGCATTTTGGGCGTTTCGGAATGTTCCGATTTGGCCGTGATCGATATCGAGGGAGATGGTTTCCCTTACCTGGAGTGGTATAGTGATTCCATCAAAGTTGGCCTGGATGTCTATACGGCTGGCTTCCCCCTGGGAGAGCCGGAATATACGCTCACCAAGGGCATTGTTTCAAAGGAAAACGCCAATGGTGAAACCAGTTGGGCTTCTGTGGATTCGGTAATTATGCACGATGCCACGATCAACCCGGGCAATTCAGGCGGCCCCTTGGTGGATCAAAACGGTAAAATTGTGGGCATCAATTATGCTTCTTATCAGGCAGCCAATCAATATTTCGCGATCAGCGATAAGGTGGCGATCCCGATTGTGGATACATTGCGCCAGGGTAAAGATGTCGATTCGATTGGCGTCAATGGGTCGGCTGTGGTTTCAGATGACGGCAGCCTCTCCGGAATCTGGGTGAGTTCCGTAAAATCTGGCTCACCAGCGGATAACGCGGGCATTACCGGCGGCGATATCATCACCCAGTTAGAGGGATTCCCCATGGCAACCGATGGCACGATGGCAGATTATTGTGATGTCATTCGCACCCATAATTCAGGCGATACGCTGGGATTGGAAGTTTTACGGTTTGCTACTTCCGAATATCTCGAAGGCCAGTTGAACGGGCGCGCTTTGGAAACCAGCTATTCGTTTGCGGATGTTGTTGACACGAACGCCACCAGCGATCAAACGGGGGCAGATGGTACGTACAGTGGCTATTACACTGTTTACGATGAGACTAACGCCATTGCGGTGGATGTGCCCAATGAATGGACTCAAATTGACGACACCATTTGGGAAAATACCTGGGGTTCAACCAGTTTCAAGGCCGCCTCTGTTATCGCAACAACGAATTTTGATGATTACAATAATTGGGCTGCACCGGGTGTTTGGTTCTCGGCCTCAGAAGATTGGGGCAACATCGGCGGCTATATCCAGTTGCTCGATGGTGTTAAGGATTGGTACAGCACGGATTGTGATTTTGAAGGCCGCTACGATTATGGGGCGGATGATCCTGTTTTTGAAGGCGGCTATGACGTGTGGAAAAATTGTGGCGCGGCTGGTTCCGTTAATATTATCGTGGGTGCCCGCCCAAAGAGTGATCCCCTATCTTATCTGGTACTAGTCCAGGTTCAGGTACTTTCGGATGCGGATTTGGACGCGCTCGATACCATTCTACGCACCTTTGACCGGGTTGGTGGGTTACCCTAACCCCAACAACGCTGGCTCGGCGCTGATTGGCTGAGAAGATTCAACNNACATCATCCTGGCGATAATCGTGGGATGAGTAAGTCTGAATGATCACGCGATTTTCATGGCAGGTCGCCAAAACACCATAACTGTTTTTCTCTTGGGCATAGGTTCCCGCCAACATAACGGCATCACTCCCGTTGCTGATTTTGAGCAGGTCACCAGCATCACCGGCCCAATAGGGATTGTAATTGACCAATGACATCCCTTCGTTGGGTTCATGAAAAACGGGGCTTTCGCCATACAGCCACCAGATCGAGCGTGCCGTCAGCGGTGGATCGTACCAATCGCTTTGAACTTTCACGCCGCAACTACTCAAAAACGAAGTGGCTTTGGCCCCGGCGATCTCATCCAAATCCCAAATTTCCAAAACCAGCCCGGTACCTTTATTGACTTGCTCGTTGAAATAGTCGAAGAACTCACCTTCGATTGAACTGCGCGCTTCAACCCCTACCAAAACGAGATCCCAATCGGTACCCGAAAGCAGTTCCGCTTTGAAAGTACCGATGGCATCTTTCGTATCCACATAATTACGGGATAGGCCTAAATTATCCAGGGCTTGCTTGATATAGCGCGGCAATGGAATTTTGGTGACATTTTCAAAGAGCAGAATCTTCGAATCTTGAATGAACGCATCAATATCGCCTGGCTGCGCCACGGCTGGGGGTTCGGTGGTGGGTTGCGCCGCGGGCGGCTCTGAAACGGGAACTTCTACGGTATTGGTGGGTGGCGGGGAATCTGTGGGTTGGGCCGCCTGGGTGGCGATCTGAGCATTGAGCGTCGCCTGATCTTCAATCGTAATTTGGGTGGCGGCTTGAGCCGTTTGCGTTTGGGATTCGGGTAGCCCTGATTGCAACGCAATCTGTGTGGCCTCCAGGTTGAGCGCCACTTGCGTTTCTTTGAGAGCCTGATTCCCGTCCATCTCAGTGGTTGTTTTGGTGTCACTGCTGTCCGCAGGCGCATTGCAGGCCAGGCTAACTCCCGTTACGAAAAGTAGCGCCATGCTGATGATGACGAGGGGTAACCAGTTCGGATTGTGGATGATAGCAAACAGACGGGGCTTATTCATGTAATTCTCTCCACTGCCAGATTGAATTCACTGCTGCCAACCAGGCGCGAGCTGCAAGTTTGGCATTTCCATCCACCAGCGAAAAGTAAGCTCAATTTGCAAAGGTCGCCTTCTTGATTCTTAGCCAGAATTTCAGATTTGTAACTTATTCTTCAACACTGAAATCAATGCTTACTTCGCTGGTGTTTCCGGCTAAGTCGAGGGCTTCAACGCGTAAAGTATATTCACCGGGTTTGGCACGCCACGGGAGCGCATAAGGTGGCTGTGATTGGCGGGCTAATTCCCGATCTCCAACATAGAATACCACGAATTTTAAACCAATATTGTCATTGGCCTCTGCCCGAAAGGTGATTTCTTTGCCGAATTCGTATTGGAAGGTTTGTCCATTTTCTGGGTAAGGGATTGAAACTTCGGGCGGTAGATTATCTACGGTAACCTGGATGGTTGCGGTGTCGACCTTGCGGTTATCACGCAGTACGATCATCTGGATAGCGAATAAACCATTCAGTTTGCTTGTATCCCAACTTGC
>DOTA01000357.1 GCA_003513015.1 Chloroflexota bacterium | reverse complement strand
AAGTTGACTGGAAACAGCACGGAGTCAAAATCAAAGCGACGCAATGCCTCCAGAAATACGGCAGGGGATTGATTCCCGTGTCCGGTGATCCCGAGATAATCCGTGAGTCCTTCATCCCGGGATCACCGGACACGGGAATCAATCCCCTGCCGTATTTCTGGAGGCATTGCGTCGCTTTGATTTTGACTCCGTGCTGTTTCCAGTCAACTTTACCCAATTTGGGAATCCGGAATATCGAGATACCGCCCTGGAATTGTTGGAAGTTTGCGAAAAACGTGATGTTGGTGTCATGATTATCAAATCTATCGCCCGCCGACCCTGGGGAGAGCGTGACCACACTTACAATTGTTGGTACGAACCCTTTGATACGCCTGAGATAATCCAGGCGGGCGTGAACTTTGCCCTTTCGCAATCCAACACGGCGTGCTTGTGTACTACCGGCGATGTGGGAATTTTGCCGTTATTCTTGGAAGCCTGCCAGAACTTTACGCCCTTATCTCAGCCCGAGCAAGAAGCCTTGATGGTTTCTGCTGCTGAGCATCAGGCTGTTACCATTTTTGACTGAGGCGCGATCTCTGATGGAATATCGTACATTTGGCCGCACGGGTTGGCAGATATCCACGATTAGTTTTGGGGCCTGGGCTATCGGTGGTGCTTGGGGTAGCGTGGATGATTCCGAATCAATCGCTGCTCTACATAAAGCCATTGATCTGGGTGTAAATTTTATTGATACCGCGGATGTCTACGGCGATGGACGTAGCGAACGCTTGATTTCACAGGTGCTTAAAGATCGCTCTGAAGAAGTTATCGTTGCTACCAAAGCAGGGCGACGCCTTGACCCGCACGTGGCCTCGGGTTACAACCGAGAGAATTTGACCGCCTTTGTCGAACGCAGCCTCAGGAATTTAGACGTTGATGCCTTGGACTTGGTGCAACTCCACTGCCCGCCCGGCGAAGTTTATTATATGCCGGAAACTTTTTACATCCTCGATGATCTGACAAAGGCTGGGAAACTCCGTTATTACGGAGTCAGCGTCGAGAAGGTGGAAGAGGCCATCAAGGCTATTGAATATCCCCAGGTGCAGAGTGTCCAAATCATCTTCAATATTTTCCGCCAACGACCTGCCGATCTATTCTTTCGGCTGGCTCAAGAAAAGCAAGTGGGGATCTTGGCGCGCGTGCCGCTTTCCTCGGGAATGCTAACCGGCAAGATAAGCCCTTCCACGAAATTTGAAGCAGACGATCACCGCCAGTACAACCGTGAGGGGGCTGCCTTCGATAAAGGCGAAACCTTCTCGGGGGTGGATTTTGCGCTTAGTTTGCAAGCGGTGGAAGAATTGCGGAAACTCGTTCCTCATGGCTGGACAATGGCGCAGTTTGCCTTGCGCTGGATCCTCATGTTCGAGGCGGTTTCTGCTGCCATTCCGGGGGCCAAGCGGCCTTCCCAGGCTGAAGATAATCTCGCAGCCGCGAACTTTCCACCGATTTCGGATGCTACCATGCAAGAAATTTGCTCAATTTATGATCGTTTGATTAAACCCCAAGTTCATCATCTTTGGTAAAAGGAAATTCGCTTATGTCTGCCAAGCAAGCACGCATTAATGTTTTGCTCGATAAATACAATTTAGACGCGCTGCTCATCCAGCAAATTTCTAACTTTGCCTGGGCGACCGATGGAGCGGCTTCTTATGTGAATACGGCCGCGGCTGTAGGGGTTGGTAGTTTATTAATAACCCGGGATGCGCGCCATCTGTTCACCAATAATATTGAAGCGCCGCGCTTTGAGCAGGAAGAACAACTGGCAAAGGCTGGCTGGCAGTTTCATGTGGATCCCTGGTATGAACCTGCGAAGTCGCTCCCAGCGCTCGCCGCAGGGCTTAAACTTGGCAGCGATAATAATTTTCCTGGGGCAATTGATCTTTCATCTGAATTAGCTTTTGAGCGTTCGATTTTAGATACAGGTGAACAGGCCAAATTCCGAGCGTTATCCGCTCTTTGTGGCCAAGCTATGGATGAGACCGCTCGTTCCATCCAGCCGGGCCTGACCGAGTTTGAGGTCGCCGCGCAGCTATCGGCTGCCACCTTCAAACGCGGCGTGCTGCCCATCGTGGTTCTAATTGCCACAGACGAACGGATTTTTAAATTCCGCCACCCCTTGCCTACCGCCAAATCCTTGGGAAAATACGCCATGATGGTGCTTTGCGGGCGAAAAGATGGTTTGGTGTGTTCGGTTACGCGCCTGGTGCATTTTGGGAAACTCAGCGATGAACTCGTTGAAAAAGAGGCAGCCACGGCCTATATTGATGCGGCTATGATTGCCGCTACCCGGCCTGGAGTCACCGTTGCGGAGGTTTTCCAAATCACAAAAGAAGCCTATGCCGATGCCGGATTTGCCAATGAATGGCAGTTGCATCATCAGGGCGGCCCGGCAGGTTTCGAAGCGCGCGAATTCCTCGCCACCGATACCGCTAAATTCCCCGTAGTTGTGGGGCAGACCTATGCATGGAATCCCTCGATCACTGGTGTCAAATCGGAAGATACCATTTTGGTGGGCGCACAAAAGAACGAAGTCATCTCGGAAATCCCTGGTTGGCCCACAATTTCCGTTAAACTCGATCGGCAAACCATCCAACGCCCCTCCATTTTAGTTGTCGAGTGATGTGAGGAATATCTTATGAAAGTTCTCCGCCTGCATGCTGTTGGTGATTTTCGCCTGCACGATGAGCCCATCCCCGTCCCCGAGTACGACGAAGTCTTGATCCGCGTCAAAGCGGTAGGCATCTGCGGCTCAGATATCCATTGGGCTGCCGATGGCTCCACGGGTGAAGCAACCCTCACTACCCCCTCTGTGCTAGGACACGAATTTGGCGGCGTTATCGAAGGTGGGGAGATGGATGGTTTGCGGGTTGCCGTTGACCCCCATATCCCCTGCGAAACCTGCGAATTTTGCCTGCAAGGCCATCCCAATTTGTGTCCCGATCATTATTTTGCCGGACATCCACCCACGGATGGGGCTTTGCGCGAATATATTGCCTGGCCGATGAAATCCATCATCCCTATTCCCGATTCGATTTCTGATGAAGGTGCCGCTTTGCTGGAACCCTTGGGTGTCGCCATCCATACCGTGGATCTCGGCCACATTAAGCCGGGGATGATCGTTGGCATATTTGGCTGTGGCCCGATTGGGTTGTTCGCCATTCAGGTTGCCCGCGCGGCTGGGGCCTCCGAAATTATTGCAACGGATGTTTTACCCCATCGGCTGGAGGCAGCTAAAAGAATAGGCGCTGATCGCGTTTATCTGGCCACTCCCCAAGGGGATGAGCGTACTCAAATTTTGGCGGACACCCATAAACTGGGTGTGGATGTCGCCCTTGAGTGTGCCGGGGAAAATTCAGCCGTGGAAACTGCCATAGAAACGGCAAAACCCGGGGCACGAGTCGTTCTCTGCGGTATCCCCACGGTAAATCTGATTTCCTTTAAAGCCTCTACAGCCCGTCGTAAGGGATTATCAATTATGATGGTGCGGCGTATGAAACATGTTTACCCGCGGGCAATCAAAATGGTTGAAGCGGGGCAAGTCGATTTGAGCCCACTTGCTACACATCGTTTTCCCTTGACGGAAGCAGTTGAAGCTTTCACACTGGCGCAACAACGTCAGGGATTAAAAGTCATCATCAACCCCTAGGGTTGCAGCACAGAGGTCTCTGTATGAATTTCTTGTTACGTGTTTGGGGGTTGTTGACAACGATTCCAAATCGTCTGGTTTCTCAGTTTGGTTTGGTGTTAGCGGCGGTTTTCGGCTTGGTCTCGTCGATTTCGCTGATCTTGAGCATCCCGCTTTATGCCGATTCGGTTTACTATCAAACTTTGCAAACGAATATCGCCGCCTCGCCAGAAGAAGGCACCCTGCCACGTCCACCTTTTGCCTTTTTGTTTCACTATTACGGTGGCTGGCATGAAGCTGTGCAATGGGAAGATATTCAGGCTGTTGATCAATACATCTCTGACTCAGTGGTAAGTCAATTGGGCTTGCCATTGGAACAGAGCGTGCGCTATGTCAGCACCAATACTTTTCCGCTTTTCCCCATGGGAACCTCCACTTATGTGGATGATCGCAGCCTGGCCTACACCAGCCTGGGATATATGGAAAACTTAGAAGATCATATCGAAATTTTGGAGGGTACCTTCCCTGCACCGGCTTCAATGGATCAGAACGATCCCATTGATGTTTTGATGCACGAAAAGATGGCTCTGGAGTTGGGCTTCCAGATTGGGGAGGTTTACCTGGGGCATTTTACCAGCATGACTCAGAGCGGAAAGGAAGTCGCCACCGATTTTCCGCTGCGTATTTCTGGAATTTGGCGGCCAATTGATATCACCGAAACCTATTGGATTTCGAACCCTTCGTTCTACGAGGGCATGCTTTTCGTTCCCAGGCAGACCTTTGAAGAGCGGATCAGCACCTATTTGCCCGATGAGGTTTATTCTGCCTACTGGTATTTGGTGATGGATGGCTCCGATGTTCATGTAGAAGATGTTAACCCTTTGTTGATCAATATCAATACGGTTGAAAAGAATTCCGATTACTTATTACCGAATATCCGCTTGAGTGTTTCACCGGCAGATGCTTTGTGGGAATACAAGCAAGCCTCGCAAAGTCTAACGGTTTTGTTATATGCCTTCTCCGTGCCGATCTTGGGGTTGATCCTGGCATTCATTAGTCTGGTTTCGGGGCTTTCGGTTGAACGCCAGCGCAATGAAATCGCCATCTTGCGCAGCCGCGGTGCTTCGCCCATCCAAATTTTAGGTCTGACTGCATTGGAGGGCTTGATTTTAGGCCTGATTTCCTTGGGCTTGAGCCTGCCCGTAGCGGTGCAGTTGACCCGAGTGATTTCATCCACTCGCAGCTTCCTGGAATTTGGGGAAGGCATCCAGGGTTTGCGCGTGGCGGTAAGTTCCAACAGCTTGCAAATTGGGCTTCTGGCGGTTGGGTTGGTTCTGTTAGCCATGATAATTCCAGCCGTAGGGGCGGCCCGACATACAATCATTTCATACAAACAAGAAACTGGCCGGGTAGCAAAAGCTCCCTGGTGGCAGCGCACCTGGATGGATGTGTTGTTGTTCATCCCGGCAGCTTATGGCACTTATTTATTGCGACAGCAAGGAACGATCGCGATTTTGCAAACCGAAGGAACACCGGGCGCAACCGATCCTTTCCAAAATCCGTTGCTCTTCTTGGTGCCCGCCTTGGGAATTTTTGCGATTACTTTATTTTCCCTGCGTTTGATTCACCCGCTCATGTCGGTGATTGCGCGTATTTCAGGGATGAGTAAAAACGCCAGCCTAACCCTGGCAACCCGCCAGCTTTCACGTACCCCGGGTTCTTATCACACGCCTTTGATTATCCTTATGCTCACGGTAAGTCTCTCGTCCTATACTGCCTCCCTGGCCTATACCCTCGATGCGCATCTTTTCGATCAATCCTATTACCGCATCGGGGCTGATCTCCAATTTTTGGATGTGGGAAGCACTGGCTCAACCGGGAGTTCTTTTGGCCCTCCGACTTCTTCATCTTCTGAGACAACTACATCGTGGGTGTTTATCCCGGTGGATGAGTATCGATCCATTGATGGGGTTTCTGGGGTGGCGCGCTTAGGACGCTACGCTGCAACGGGCGTCACCAAGGCCTCGGGGCTATCCAATGGTTTCTTCATCGGTGTTGATCGTATTGATTTTCCATTAACTGCCTTTTGGCGTGATGATTTTGCCAGCCAAAGTTTGGGGACAATGATGAATGATATGGCTGTT
>DOTA01000486.1:269-2761 GCA_003513015.1 Chloroflexota bacterium | reverse complement strand
CGCAAGCGTGAAGCCGGAAGGGTGGGGCCCTTTGCCGATCTTGAAACCCTCGAAAGCGCTATCGATTTCATGCGCGAGTACGTCCGCATCTCCGAGGCCTGGCTGGCCTGCGAGCAATCGCTGAACATCCGCTACGAGAGTTTGCTGAGTGATTACGATACCGAAGCCGCCCGCCTGCTGCCCTTCCTGGGCTTGCGAGCGGCTGACCCCACGGCGCAAGCTGTGATCGACAAATACCGCCCTGAGCAGGGCCGCTCTGAGCAAAAAGGCACGCACTTCGTCAAAGGCCAGACCGGACGCTACCGCGAAAAATTCACTCCCGAGCAGCAGCAGCTTTGTATCGAGGCTTTCGGGGATTATTTGGAGCGTATGCAATACCCGATTCCGTAATTTAGCACGGAGATACGAAATACACGGAGATTTTCTCCGTGAAATCAAATGCCCGATTCTGATTATTTCCTCGAGTTGCAGATCAACACCGGCTGGGGGCGCGTGCTGACCCGCTTCGCGGACTGGATCGGGCCTGAGGTGGGCGGGCTGACCCTGGATGTGGGCTGCGGCCCCGGGTTGCTCCCCGCCCTGCTGGCCCAAAGGGGTTGCCGCGCCCTGGGGATTGACCGCGACCCGGAGATGTTCATTCCCGCGCCCCTGCACCCCCAAGTTATCACCGCCGATGGCTCGCATCCGCCTTTCCCCGCCCACAGTTTTGATCTCATTACCGCCAGTAACCTTCTCTTTTTGCTGCCCGATCCAGGGGTAGTACTGCAATCAATGACTCAATTTTTACGCCCCGGCGGACAGGTGGCTACGCTCAACCCCACGGAAAAACTCACCATAACGGCAGCCACCCAAATGTCCGAGGCGGTGGGTCTCACGGGGTTGGCGCGGGAATCGCTGCTCAATTGGGCGGTGCGCGCCGAAAATCACTTTCATTGGACAGAATCCGAAACCATTGCGCTTTTCCACGCCGCCGGGTTGGAACTGGTTGAGACTAAGGTGACCATGGGATCAGGCTTTGCCCGTTTCGCACGCGGGATGCTGGTTTACTGCTGAGTGTGCAGTGTTATTTTGATCTGCGATGCAATAAGGAGAACTTAATGCAAGCTTACGGACGCGTTTTTGCCAAAGTTTATAATCTGCTCTGGAACGATTTTGCCGACCACGTTGCTCCGCTGATCCATGATTTTTACGCGGCAACCGAGCCTGGGCAGGCTCACCAACCCGTTTTGGATTTGTGCTGCGGCACTGGGCGTTTATCGCGTTACTTTTTGGAACGTGACTTTCGCCTGGTTGGCCTGGATCTCTCCGAGCACATGGTGGCCCATGCCCGCCAGAATAACTTGGAATTTGTGGTAGCGCAGCAGGCCGCATTCGTCCAGGGGGACGCGGCGAATTTTGAGGTGGCCGAAAAATTTGGTTTAACGGTTTCCACTTATGATGCCCTCAATCACCTGCCGGATGCGGAATCCCTGCAAGGTTGTTTCCAATCGGTTTTCGCCGCGCTCCTCGAGGGCGGCTATTTCATCTTTGATCTGAATACCCATGTGGGGCTGGAGCACTGGAATGGAATCACGGTGCGCCCGGGCGCAGAGATTTACCTGATCAACCGCGGCATGTACGATGAAAACACGGTGCGGGCTTGGACGAAGATCACCGGTTTTGTGCGGGATGAAAGCGGCTTGTACGAGCGTTTCGAAGAAACCGTTTACAACACGGTTTTTGCCATGGCCGATGTGCGCGCCTGGCTGCGTGCCGCTGGTTTTGGAGAGGTGTATTATGCCCTTGAGAAAGATTTATCCGCCCCTATTGAGAACCCCGAAGCGCAAAAACGAGTTTATTTTGTCGCCCAAAAGTAAGTAACTAAATCGGAGTAAAATTGTATTAATTATTGGTGAGAGTATCCCAAAACGCGTTGACGGCCGCCTGAGCCTCCATTACACTCACTCCCTATTCAAAGGAGAGATTCATGAAACCGTTAACCGTTTTCGCACTATTGATAATTTTGGCCCTGGCGGCCTGTACCAGCACCCCCACCCCGACCCCCGTAGTGGATCCCACAAACCCGGTTTACCCCGCGCCCCAAGCAACCCAGCCTGAGGCGTATCCCGCGTCCCAAGTGGAATCCCCTGCGGCGGGCGTGATCGTTTTCAAACTTGTNNGAGCTATTCCGTAGGGGAAACCTTCATCAACCAGGGGAATAAATTTGCCACCGCCATGGGTGTCACCACGGATATTGAAGGCAACATCACCATTGACCCGGCGAACCCGCAAGACAGTCAAGTAGGGGTGATTACCGCAGACATCAGCAAATTCAAATCGGATAGTGACCGTCGCGACAACAAAATCCGCAATGATTTTTTGGAATCGGCTAAATTCCCGCTGGTGACATTCACGCCCACCGCGCTGATCGGTTTCCCGGAGAATCCCCAACCCGGGGAGAGTTACAACTTCCAGATCGTGGGTGATACCACTATTCGAGAAACAACCCTGCC
>DOTA01000486.1:0-133 GCA_003513015.1 Chloroflexota bacterium | reverse complement strand
GCGCGGGCCGCGGATTTGTGTGATTAGCGCGCTAACCTTGCTTTTGCTGGCCAGTAACACCTGGATTGCCAGCGCCTTAACCCGTTCCTTGGAGTGGCAATACCTGCCTCTGGAAACTTATCCCCAAACCGAG
>DOTA01000509.1 GCA_003513015.1 Chloroflexota bacterium | reverse complement strand
GCCTGGAACAAATCCCCGGCGGGGGTTTGGTTGGCGGGATCAAATTGGGGTGGCAGCCAAACTCGGAGGGTGGTAACTCCTCCGGGGGTCGCTTGGGAAATTTCAGGTGTGGAAACGGGGGTTTCTGTGGGGTTAAGGGGAATTTCAAGGGTGGGTGTGCCACCCGCAGGCGGCGCGCCTGCACATCCCATTAAAAATAAAATCAAAATCAGGATGAGCAGGCGGCGCGCAGGGGCAAACATCTATCTTGCGAGCGTGACCGGCTTGCTGAGTAGTTCGACCAGCAATTTGACGGCATTCTCAACATCGCCCAGATCGACCATTTCGGAGGGGCTGTGCACGTAGCGGCAGGGGATCGAGAGGCAGCCCGCCGGAACACCGGCCCGCGAGAGTTGAATGGCGCGTGCGTCAGTGCCCCCGTGCTCCAAGATTTCAAGCTGGTAAGGGATTTTTGCGCTTTTGGCGGTTTCCACCATCCAGTTGACCACGCGCGGATCAGCCAACAGGCCGGCATCTTTGATTTTGACGGCCGGGCCTTTGCCGAGGGCCACTTCCATTTTAACGCCCTTGGGGGTGTCGCCCGTTAAAGTAACATCGACTGCCAACCCCAGGTCGGGGTCAATGCCGAAGGCCGCGGTGGTAGCGCCGCGCACGCCTACTTCTTCTTGCACGGTGAAAACGAAGTAGAGTTCGTGCGGGGTGTTTTTGAGCTGGCGCAAGGCGGCGATCATCACGGCTACGGCGATGCGGTCATCCATGGCTTTGGCGACCAGGCGCTGGCCCAAATCGGTGAAGGGGCGCTCGAAGGCGGCCACATCGCCCACTTTGACGGGGCAATTTTCCCGGCTGGTCGCGCCCACATCAATGAACATTTTATCGAGTGTGGGCACTTTGTAGGGATCGCTGAGTTGTTCGCTGCCGATCACGCCCAGGGGGCCATTCAAAAAGCGTACACGTCCGCCAGGGGCATAGCGCGGGAAAACCCCGCCGATATTGCTGAAGCGGATGAAGCCGTTTTCGTCGATGTGCGTGGCGATCACGCCGATCTCGTCCATGTGCCCGGCGAGCATGATCTTCTTTCCGCCGCTTCCCACGCGGGCGATTAGGTTGCCGAGGGCATCCACTTTGATTTCGTCAGCGAAGGCCTCGATCTCGGCGCGCACAACTTCACGGATTTGAGATTCATAACCGGATGGCCCGGGGGTGCTGATAAGTTTTTCGATCAGGGATTTCATAGAGGCTCCTAGATTTTTAGTCACGAATGTATTTCATAAAAACGATAACGCAAAGGCGCCAGGTCGCAAAGGAAAAACTAGCACCGAAAAATCTTAGCGGCTTTGCGCCTTAGCGTTAAGGATTTGAAACTTTAGCGGTCGGTATCAAAAATACCCGGTTCCAGTGTAGAGAGCGCGGTATGCAACAAATTCAGGGTATTCTTCCAATCCTCCACGCGGGCGAGAGCCGCGGCGGTATGGTGATAGCGCCCCGGCACCGAGATGCTCAGGCTGGGGATGCCGGCGCGTTGCTTGTGCATGGCNNTCGGCGATGTACAGCGCCGGGCCGTGATCCAGGCGCGTGTTGTAGCGCGTGTTCTCATCATCCTCGGCGTGGGGCAGATCATAGGCCGGGGTGCTATCCAGCGCCAGGGCCAGATCGGGGTCGAAGGCAAAAGCGGCCACGCGTGCCCCGCGCAAGCCCACTTCTTCTTGCACGGTGAAAGCGGTCAGCAAATCAAGGTTGGGCGGGGCGTTTTTGAGCAGTTCGATCAAGGTTGCCACGCCGATGCGGTTATCAATGGCTTTAGCCCGAATGCTGGGGCCGAGGCGCTGAAATTCGGTGGCAAAGGTGGCCCGGTCACCGATTTTGACTTTCCCGGCATTCTTTTCGCCCACATCGATGCGCAGCGCATCCAGCGAAATGGCATTTTTGCGCTCGCTGGCGGTGGTAAGGTGGATAGGTTTGGCCCCAATTACGCCAGGGAGTTTGTCTTTGCCCACCCAAACGGGTTTCCCGACTAACTGGCGGGCGTCGATCCCTCCGACAATTTCAAAGCGGAAGATGCCTTTACCATCATCGTAAGTCAGCATAAAGCCAATTTCGTCCATGTGAGCGGCCAGCATCACGCGCAGACGCTTGGGCTGCGTGCCATTTTTGACGGCCAATACATTCCCCAGGGCATCGACCTTGACTTCATCTGCGTAGGGCCGAATTTCATCCAGCACGAGCTTGCGCACCGCGCCTTCATCGCCCGAAACGCCTACGGCATTACACAGTTTCTCTAGCAGTTTGAATTGTTGATTTCCAATTTTGAGCATGGTCTCTTCCAATTGTGGAAATTAATCCACCAGTTTCTAATCATCCAGGGTCAGTTGATCCATAAAATCGGCATTCAGCCCGGCGATAAATTCGGCCAGCAAACGTCCGGTGCGTTCGACATCTTTCATGGAGATGATCTCAACCGGGGTGTGCATATAACGCAGCGGGATGCTGACCACCATCGTGGGGATGCCCTCTCGGGCCACTTGCAGCGCCATGGCATCAGTGCCGGAATAGCGCGGCATGGGTTCCAATTTGTTGGGGATTTCCAGTTGATCGGCCAAATCTTTGAGCTTTTTATACAACCCGGGGTGGATATTCGGACCCCAGCCGAGGGTGATTCCCTCACCCAGGGGGTAAGTCTTATCTTCAGGTGCCCCTGGGCCTTTGGCGAAGGTGACATCGATGGCAATCGCCAACTGCGGCGCCAGCCCAAAGGCGGAGGTTAGCGCACCGCCCAGAGTTTCTTCTTCTTGCACGGTAGCCACGGCCCAGACATCCCAGATGTGCTGGCGGTTTTGCAATAGATCAAGGCAATGCGTCAGGGCGGCGACGGAAGCGCGGTTATCGAGTGAGTGCCCTGCCAGGGTTTCTTTGTCAAATTCGATGGGCTGGGTGGCAAATGAGATCAGGTCGCCGATGCGAATTTGGCGATTGACCTCCGCGGGTGTGAGTCCCACATCCACGAGCAGATGCTCCAACGGTACCGGTCCGTCACTCGCTTCAGGAGGCAGGAGGAAACTGGGGGGCTGCACGATCACACCGGGCAGCTCTTTCCGTCCGTGAACCGTCACCAGTTGGCCCGGCAGCACGCGGGCATCAATCCCGCCGATCTCGCTCAGGCGTAAAAAGCCATCCACGATGGCGGTGACCATCAGGCCGATGGCATCCATGTGGGTCGCCAACAAAATCGATGGCCGCGGTTCGGAGCCGGTGCCGCGCCGCAGGCCATGCAAGCTGCCGATGCGGCTGCGGCTAAGTTCATCGGTCAGCGGTTGCCAGGTCGCGGAGATCAAATCTGAAATTGGATCTTCGTATCCGGATAGGCCGGGAAGGGTGATCATTTGTTTGAGAAATGGGAGCAGTTCGGTCATGGTCTTTCCTGTGAAAGATTTATCCCCCGGAAGGGGTTTCGGATGGTGGGATGGTGATAATGATTGTGGGGGCTTCGGTGGGTGTCAGCGTGATGGTCGGCGTAGGTGTGGGTGAAGCCGTTTGGGTTGGGGTATTACTGGGCGGCAATGGCATCGTCGGTGTCTTGGTGGGGGTGTTGCTGGAGGTAGGCGTCATCGTGGGCGTGTGTGTCTGCGTTGGCGTTAGCGATTCTGTAGGGTTCCCGGTAGCCGTGGGGATATCTGTGCCGGTAGGGATGGGCGTATCGGTGGGATCCAAATCGGTCGGCGCAGGCGTGAAGGTGGGATATGCGGTGGCAACCACGGGCACGCTTGTTTGTGTGGGTACGGGCGATGGAGTCGCCGTTGGCGTGGCTGTTGGCCGTTTGGCATACTGAACCGCCGCAAATCCGCCGCAATAAATTGGGATCGTCGCCAGAATGATAATGATCAGCCCGATGCGAAGGCGGTCGCGTGCCAGAGTATTTGCCAACTTATACCTCTTGTAAGCCCGATGATAACACCAGCCAGCGAGAGGTGCAAGCGGCGGGTGATGAAATGGGGAATGAACGCTGCTTTGCCAAATGGATCCAGTTCTGGCCTGCCCTCAATGGGAGATGGGTTGCTTTTCCGAGCGCAGGAAGAAAACCCAATACATGCTCACGGCAACGGCATAGAACACGATGGCAATGCCAAACACGGGATTAAAGCCATAGTGATCTTGCAGCCAGCCACTGATACTGGGGCTGAAAGCCCGGCCAAAACTCCAAACCATGCTGTAAAGGGTGGCAATCATCGTTCGGGCGGAGGCTTCCACCTGTTCCATCACAAAGGTCTGATAGATGGGACTGCTCATGTTCATCAAAGCCATCCGCACGAAATACGCCAACGCGCTGATCCCGAAATAGGGGGCAAAACCGAGCATGACCATGAAGGGAATCGAAAGCCCTTGCGTGAGCATCACCAATTGAATTTTGCCCAAACGGTCAGCAATGGGAGGCGCAATCATCAAACCGATGCCCATCGCCAAAGATCCCCAGGCAAACAGCGTGCCGATCGCCTGATCAGATTGGCCGTGCACTTCGCGGTAGAACACGTTCATGAAAGGCATGAACAGCCCAGCACCGATTGAAATGATCAGCGTGGGGATCATCAATTTACCCAGGATTTTGGGATTTTTGCGGGCATAGGCCAGGGGCGCAAAATCGCGGTGACGAGTCTGCTGCCCTTGAGCAGGGCGGATGAAAATTAGAGGAATGAACCCCAAGGTGGCAACCAGCGAGATGGCCAGCAAAGCACCCCCATAAGCCGCGCTGCTAGTGGGATCAAAACCGCGCAGGTTGCCCACCCAGGTTGGCAGGTAACCACCTAACCAGTTGCCCACAAAGGCTGAACCCATCTGCAAACCGGAACTGAAACTGAACAGGTAAGTGCGCTCCTGCTCGCCGCTGTTTTCCATCAAGAAAGGCGCCATTGCCACTGCCGAGAGGCTTTGAGCGATCCCAAAGACCACATTCATGGCAAAGAAGAGTGGAACGGAAGGGAAAAGGGCAATCATCCCCACCGAAAAAGCCAACAGCACACTGCGCGTCACCAGTGCAGCTTTCCGCCCGACCCGGTCCACCAAATAACCCATCGGCAAAGCCAGCAATAACGCTGTCAACTGGTTTGTGGTGATCAGTTTTCCGAGCAAGGCTTTATCGTATCCCTGGCTGAGCACATAAAAGTTGAAGACCAGTTGGTAAACCCCCATCGATATCCCTGTGATCAACACCGTGATCAGATACAGTCGGGCGTTGGGGCGGAACAGACGCACGCGGGCCGCGTATTCATGGAGTGTGGTTTTTAGAGAAACCAAGATAAATACCTTTCAGATCGTAAGCTTTGAGCTGCAAAAGCCCTCTATTGCGAGTGAGCTTTTACTCTTGTTTCATTGCTCTGCCCCCGCCAGAAAAAGGCCCAATACATCGTAATGGCCACAATATAAAGGCTGATGGTACCAATAAAAGCCGGTGCGAATCCGTAGTTGACCTGCAGGTAACCGCTGACCATCGGGCTGACCGCCCAGCCTGAATTCCAGGCCATACTGGTCAGGCTGGCAACCGTAGCCCGGGCTTCAGGGTCCACACTTTCCATCACAAAAGTCTGATAGACCGGGTTGCTCATATTCATCAGGGCCAGGCGCACATAATAGGCCAGGGCACTCAGCCAAAACCAGGGAGAAAATCCCATAATGATTAGAAAAGGCACTGAGAGGGCCTGAGTCACCACCACCACTCGGATTTTGCCGAAGCGGTCGGCCAGGGGCGGCGCGATTAACAGGCCCACGCCCATCGCCAGCGATCCCCAGGCGAACATTGTTCCAATAGCCGGGTCGGGTTGGTGGTGCACGGTGCGATAGAAAACGTTCATAAAGGGCATAATCAGCCCGGCGCCAATGGATGTTACCAGCATGGGCAGTACCAACTGGCTGAGCAGTTTTGGCTCGCGCAGCGCATATTGGATCGGCGCAAACACCGAACGGGCCTCGCCCACCATACGGTTGCGTCGTAGCAAAAACAGCGGAATCACGCCGATCAGATACATGCCCGCCACAATCACTAACGCCCAGGCATAGGCCGTGCTGTGTGTAGGCGAGACGTTTTTCCAGAGACCCATCCAACCGGGCAAATAGCCACCCAGCCAGTTGCCCACAAAACTCGAAAGCATCTGCAAACCCTGCCCAAAGCTGAACAGGTAGGTGCGTTCCTCTTCGCCGCTGTTTTCCATCAAAAACGGGGCCATGGTGATGGCTGCCAAACTTTGAGCGATGCCTGAAAGGATATTCAGCGCGAAAAACGCCGGCTCGGTGGGAAAAACTACCATCCCGATGACGGCTACACTGGTCAGCAAGCTGCTCAACACCAGCGAACGTTTGCGCCCCAGCAGATCGCCCACATAGCCCATGGGCAGGGCCGCCAGCAGCGAGGTCAGGCTGCTGACCGTGATCAACTGCCCCAGCAAAGCTTCATCAAAGCCCAGACTGAGAGCATAAAAATTAAACAGCAGGCGATAAACCCCCATCGAAACACCCGTCAAAATCACATTTGCCAGATACAAACGCGCATTGGGGCGAAACAGGCGGATGCGCACG